>NZ_SDIG01000143.1:0-17408 GCF_004122755.1 Streptomyces sp. TM32 | reverse complement strand
GGGGGCGGGGGCGCGGTCGCGCCGGTGGGTGCGGTCCTGGGTTCCGGTGCGGTGCGCCTGGCCTCGGCACGGACGAGCGCGCCGAGCGCGGTGAAGACGTCGAGGGGCATGCCACATCTCCTGCGGTGGAAGTCCTGAGCGCTGACGACGGCAGGCCGCACTCGCCCCATGTCCCGGGGGAACAGGGGGAGTTGAGTGCGGCCGGGCCGGATCAGCAGCGCAGGACGTCCGCTCGCTTCGGCGCGGCGGGAGCGGCGGCCGTCATGACCACCGCGGAGGCGGCATCTCCAGGGGTCGGGCCGATCTCCGTCACGGGAGAGTCCCCGAGCGTCTTGCCGCCGGCGCCGGTGGGGAGGTGCGGGCGCACATGACAGAGCGTCGCGTCACACAGGCGCCGGACGCCGTTGCCCGGATGCTTGCCGGCGCCGTCGTTCGACGCCAGCACCGGTCCGGCGGGCAGGCACGGTCCCTCGGCCGGGGCGGCCGCGGCGGAGGCGCCGGACCGTAGTGGGCAGCCGGTGGGATCGAGGGGCGGGGCGTGCACACAGCAGGGCGTCAGCGTGGCGAACAGCAGGGCCAGCAACGCGAGGAACAGCAGCATGCGCCGGCGGTCACATGCCGCCGGGCGGCCGGTGCTGACGCTGTCGCGCATGCGGATCTCCCAACCCTCTTCCGTGAGGGGATCCCCTGGAAGCGAGCCGGACACTCCCGATACGCCGCAAGAGCCGACAAAACCACCCGTTCCGGGTAGGCGCTCGCACATATGCTCCGCGCCCCGGCACGCGCCTTTCAGCGGGGCGGAGTTACCGGCCGCCTCTTGTGCCGGCCGGTCCCGCCGTCAGCCCCGCCGCCCGCGGCACCGGCGTCGGGCTCACCGCGCGTCGCTCGCATACCGCCCGTGGTAGTGCGCGTACCGCTCCACGGGGTCGCCGTCCAGGCTCCACGGCCAGGGGACCACCACGCCTCCGGTGGCGCGCAGCACGGCCCCGGCCTCAGCGGTCCGGGAGGACTTGAGCAGTGCGTAGGCCAGCAGATTGAGATCCGCGAGGGCGGCCGCGTGCCCGAGGAATCCCGGGCTCGTCCAGTAGTGCGCGGCATGGTCGAGTGCCCTGGCGGCGTCGGGGCGGCGCCAGATCTCGCCGGCACCCACGGCCGCCAGCCCGCCCTCGGCGATGGCCCGCTGATGGCTGTGGACGAAGGCGGTGAGCTCCAGGCCGGCGGCCGGGGCATCGGACGGCATGGCGGAGCGGACGCCGTCGAGCAGATCCAGCACCAGGGCGCTGGAGCCGCACTCGTCCGGCGACAGATAGCCCAGGGCCTGCAGATGTGCCTCACGGTTCCACGGATCGCGGGCCTTGATCTCACGCCAGATCGCCGACAGCTCCGAGGAGGGGCGCCGCTCCAGGCGGAGGACGGCCAGTTGCAGGGTCCACGGGGTGGGGTCGGCGGGGATCAGTTCGGACGCGAGCCGGCAGGTCTCCCGGGTGGCGTCCAGATCGACGGCGGCGTCCTGATGCCGGGCGTGGAGCAGATCCGACCAGGCGTGCAGCAGCAGTGCGCCGTGGTGCTGCGGGCGGTGCTGGCGCCAGATGCCGGGCAGCGACCGTCCCGCGGACCCCGCGAGCACCGCCAGCCGGTGGGCCTTGCGGTCCCAGTCCTCGCCGGCGTCGTCGATCACGTTCGCCATCAGGGCCATGACCGCGGTGTCCAGCGAACCGCGGGACCAGCAGGTCTCGACGCGTCGCCGCACCTGGCCCAGTTGGGTGTCGTCGAGCTCGGGAACGAGGCGGGGAAGGCCTGCTTTGCGGCGTCTGAACACGGGCATGTCTGCGGCGGTCTTCCCTGGTGCGTCGGGGTTGAGGTGCGGTCGAGGGTAGTGGGTCGGGTGCGGAGGCGTCAGAGGTGTCTGAGGGGTGGACGTGCGGAGGCGCGGAGGTGCAGACGTGCAGACGTGCCGTACGGGCAGAGGCGCGGGGGAGGGCACCTCTGCCCGTACGGCACGTTTCCCGGTTAGCGGGAGCTGACGGCTGCCTTCTCGGCGGCGCCGCGGCCGAGCCGGTCACGGACCAGCGAGATCGCGACCACCAGGGCGGCGACGAGCACCGACAGCAGCACCTGGATCCGGCCACCGCCGTCACTGTCGTCGGTGAGCATGTAGACCAGCACGAACGAGATCATGGCGATCGTCGCCCACGTCAGGTACGGGAACAGCCACATCCGGACGAGCAGCTTCTCGGGGTTCTCGCGCTGGATGATGCCGCGCATCCGCAGCTGCGAGAAGCAGATGACCAGCCAGACGAAGAGCGCGACCGCGCCCGAGGAGTTCAGCAGGAACTGGAAGACCGTGGTCGGCCACAGGTAGTTGAAGCCCACCGCGATGAAGCCGAAGAGGACCGAGGCCACGATCGCGGCCTGCGGGACGCCACGGGAGTTCGTCCGGGCGAAGGACTTCGGGGCGTCCCCGCGCTGGCCGAGGGAGAAGGCCATCCGGGAGGCGGTGTAGAGACCGGAGTTGAGGCAGGACAGCACGGCGGTCAGCACGATGACGTTCATGATCTGGCCGGCGTGCGGGATGCCGATCGAGTCCAGGGCCGCCACGTAGGAGCCGTGCTTGGCGATCGCGGGGGAGTTCCACGGCAGCAGGGAGACGACCACGAGGATCGAGCCGAGGTAGAAGATGCCGACTCGCCAGATCACGCTCTTGGTGGCCTTGGTGACCGCACGCTCCGGGTCCTCGGACTCACCGGCGGCGAGGGTGACGATCTCGCTGCCCATGAAGGAGAAGACGACCATCAGCACACCGGTGAGGATCGCGCTGGGCCCGTGTGGGAGGAAGCCGCCGTGGGAGGTGAGGTTCCCGAATCCGGTGGCCGCGTGGTGGGTACCGGGCAGCACACCGAAGATCGCCAGTCCGCCGATGATGATGAAGGCCGTGATGGCGACGACCTTGATGCCCGCGAACCAGAACTCGAACTCACCGAACGAGGAGACCGAGGCGAGGTTGCTGGTGGTCAGGACGACCATCACGATCAGCGCCCAGGCCCACTGCGGGACGGCCGGGACCCAGCTGGTCAGGATGGCCGCGCCGGCGGTCGCCTCGACCGCGAGTACCACGACCCAGAAGAACCAGTACAGCCAGCCGATGGAGAAGCCGGCCCAGCGGCCGAGCGCCCGGTCCGCGTAGGCAGAGAAGGAGCCGGAGGTCGGGTTGGCGGCCGCCATCTCGCCGAGCATCCGCATCACGAAGACGACCAGCGCGCCGACCAGGGCGTACGACAGCAGGATGCCGGGGCCGGCCGCGGCGATGCCGGAGGCGGAGCCGACGAACAGGCCGGCGCCGATGACTCCACCGACGGCGATCATGGACAGATGGCGGTTCTTGAGGCCCGACTGCAGGCCGGACTGCTCTGGAGCCTGCCCGTTCCCCGGCGGGGCGGGCGGGGCAGCTACAGAGCTGGAGGGAGAAGTTGACATCTGAACATCCAATGAGGGTTGGAGGGTCCTGCAGGTGGTGACTCTGATCGCCTCAAATATCCGGACACACGACAGGGCCGGGTGCTGGCAGGTGGCGATCATGGCCCTGTCGAAGTTCCAAGGCGCGACGTACACGGTCGCGGCCCACGGATGCCTGCGCGGAGGGGGGAGCGCTTGATGGCGCCGCCACGCTATTGCCCGTCCTCCTCATGAGAGGTGAGCCGCATCACGTCCGGATTGGATTTGCGCAAGCGTATGTGGCGGTGTGCCGCGAGGTATTTGTGAGAACGGACAAATTCGTTCTCAATGGCTGTCCGCCCGACCAATGTGCTGGCGCGAAGAAACCGGCTCACGTTGCCGCGAAGCGCCGTTCCGCCCGGTATCGAAGCCACCAACCAGGCTTGCCCCGACGGACTTTGAGCGGCAACTGGTGCGCTCGCACAATGCCATGCGGGAACCCTTGGCCAGCAGCACAGATGCCCCGGGCGCCGCGCGCCCTAGCGTGAGTTCGGTCATACCACCGGCCGACGCGCAAGGGGACTCCATGGCCGCCCTTCCCCCCGCCCGACAGACTCCTACCGCTGTGACCACCGGTTCTTCCTCCACTCCACCGGTGATGGGCGACGGCGGCGGGTCCGCTGCCCCAACGCCGGGTGAAAGGTGTGCGGCATCTCCGGATACACCACCGAGCGAGCGGTTCGTGGTGATCGGGGCGACCACGCTGGCCCGCCGGGTCTGCGCCTCGCTGGACGGCAGTGGCCACCGGGTCGACCACCTCGCCGCACCCGACGACCGGGACCTGCGCCGTGCGCTCGCCGCACGGCCCGACGGCGTCGCCGTTCTGGTGGGCGACGATCTGTCCGCACTGCGCTACGCCCTCGCGGTACGCCATGTCCGCGACCGCGTCCGGATCGTCGTCACGGTCTTCGACCGCACCGTGGCCCAGCAGCTGCGGCAGCTCCTGCACGACTGCGTACCGATCTCGCCCGCCGATCTCCTGGCGCCGACGCTGGCCGGTCTGTGCGTGGACCGCGAGGCGCTGGCCGTACGGGACGACGGGCACGGCGCGGTGGCGGTCCGCCGGCAGCGGGGACGGCTGGTCGAGACGCCGTGGCGGGCGAGCGCGGCGGCCCGGCGGCGGGCGCTGCTCGGACGGCTGCGCGGACAGCTGCAGCCCCACGACGCGGACGCCCGGCTGCTGCTCATCGGGCTGCTGGGCATCGTGGCCGTGCTGGCACTGGACTGGGCGTGGCTGGTGAGCGTGTTCCACCGGCCGGTCAGCACCGCCTTCCTGGAAGCTTCCCGGGTGGTCGCCGGGGTGGGTCCGGCCGCACCGCACGACGGCCACCCCGGGTACGAGGTGGTGTCGGGTGTGGCGATGCTGGTGACGGTGGGCTTCACCGCGCTGCTGACCGCGGGCATCGTGGACCGGCTGTTCGGCCCGCGGCTGGTCGGGGTCCTGGGGCCGCGGGTGCTGCCCCGCTCCGGTCACGTCATCGTGGTGGGGCTGGGTCAGGTGGGGCTGCGGCTGTGCCAGACGCTGCGTCAACTGGGGGTGCCGGTGATCGGCGTGGAGCGGGAGCCCGCCGCCCCGAACCTCCGCCTCGCGCGGTCGATGGGGATACCCGTGGTGCTGGCACACGGTGAGGACCGCGAGGTGCTGGCGCGGCTCGGGCTGGGACGGGCGTGCGCCCTCGCCGCCGTCGGCTCCCACGAACTCGACAACATCGCCGTCGCGGTCGCCGCCCACGCCGTGGCACCCGACGTGCGGGTGGTGCTGCGGGCCGGCGAGGACGAGGCGATCGCCGAGACCCGCTCGCTGCTTCCGCTGGGACTGACCCGCGACATCGTGCGGACCAGCGCGGCCTATGTGACCGCCCATCTGACGTCCCGGCCGGCCGGGGGGCTGCCGCGGCACGTCGTGGCCGACGCCGACTGCGACTACGTCGACCTGCCCGCACACGGTCTCGTCGGCTGGCCGGTGCCGGCCGGGGACGACTGCGGGCATGTGCCCGCGGCGGCGGCCGGGGACGGGGGCGACGCGGTCCGCGCCGCTCCCGGGGCCGGCTGAGCGCGCAGCCCCGGGCCGGCCGGGCGAGCGGGGCTCAGAGCGGTTCACCGGCGGCTTCGGAGCCGTCCGGAATGCTCTGTTCGGTCCAGATGATCTTGCCGGTCGGGGTGTAGCGGGTGCCCCATTGCCGGGTGAGCTGCGCGACGATGAACAGCCCGCGTCCGCCCTCGTCGGTGGTCCGGGCGTGCCGCAGCCGCGGCGAGGTGCTGCTGGTGTCGAAGACCTCGCAGATCAGGGCGTCCTGCCGGATCAGCCGCAGGGTGATCGGTCCGGCGGCATGGCGGATGGCGTTGGTGACCAGTTCGCTGACGATCAGCTCCGTGGTGAACAGCAGCTCGTCCATTCCCCACTCCGACAGCTGCTCGCCGGCGAGGGTGCGGGCGCGGGCGACCTCTGCCGGGTCGGCGGGCAGCTCCCAGGAGGCGACCTGGTGCGTGCCCAGGGCGTGGGTCCGGGCCAGCAGCAGTGCGGCGTCGTCCGACGGCGGCCCGGTCATCAGGGCGTTGACCACGTTCCCGCCGATGTCCCGCAGCGCCGGTCCGGGGACCGCGAGGGCGGTGCTCAGCCGGGACAGCCCGACGCCGATGTCCCGGTCGCAGGTCTCGATCAGCCCGTTGGTGTAGAGCGCGATCAGGCTGCCCTCGGCCAGTTCCTGCTCGAAGGCCTCGAAGGGAAGCGTCCCGAGACCGAGCGGTGGCCCGGCCGGCAGGTCGGGGGAGTCGACGGTGCCGTCCGGACGGACGATCAGCGGCGGCAGGTGCCCCGCGCGCGCCATGCTGCACTGCCGGCTGACCGGGTCGTACACGGCGTACAGACAGGTGGCCCCCATGAAGGTCGAGGCCACGCTCGCGCTCCCGGCGTCCGCCGCCGGCTCGCTGCCGTGCGTCTTCACCAGGCCGATGACCAGGTCGTCCAGCCGGGCCAGCAGTTCATCGGGTGGCAGGTCCAGGTTGGCCAGCGTGCGGACGGCGGTGCGCAGCCGTCCCATCGTGGCCGCGGCGTTGAGGCCGTGCCCGACCACGTCCCCGACGACCAGGGCGACCCGCGCGCCGGACAGCGGAATCACATCGAACCAGTCGCCGCCCACCCCGCTCGGGGCGTCCGCCGGGAAGTACCACGACGCGACCTCCAGGGCGGAGCCGCCGGTCAGTTCGTGCGGCAGCAGGTTCTGCTGCATCACCCGCGCCGCGGTGCGTTCCCGCGTGAAGCGGCGTGCGTTGTCGAGACACACGGCGGCCCGGGCGACCAGCTCCTCGGCCAGCCGTACGTCGTCCGCGACGAAGGGCCCCAGACGGCGGGACCGGAAGAACGTCGCCGCGCCCAGGGTGATGCCACGGGCCTGCACCGGCGCCACCATCACCGAGCGGAAGCCGAACTCACGGATCACCTCGGCCCGTGCCGCGTCCTCGGTGACCCAGACGCTGGTGGCGACGTCCAGCACCGGCTCCACCAGCGATTCGCCGGTGAGCAGACAGCGGGCGATGGGTGACGTGGGGGAGCGCCGGACGGCTTCCCCCACGGCCAGGCCGGCCTCCGGGCAGCCCTCGTGGACCGACTGCTGACCGGAGCGGCGCATGACGGGGGTGCTGTCGACCGGCCCGGGAACCGGTTCCCCGCCGCTGAGGACCGACTCCAGCAGATCGACGGCGACGAAGTCGGCGAGCGCCGGTACGGCGACATCGGCCAGTTCTTGTGCGGTCCGGGTGACGTCCAGCGTGCTGCCGATACGGACGCTGGCGTCGTTCAGCAGGGCCAGGCGTTCCTGGGCCCGCCAGCGCTCGGTGACATCGATGACCATGTACCAGATGCCGATGCGCCGGCCCTGCGAGTCCGACAGCCCGAAGAAGGACGCCGAGTAGGAGCGCTCCTGGGTGGGGTCCGCGTAGGTGGGGCTGCGGAATTCGTAATCCATGACCGGCTCCCCGGTCGTCAGCACCCGCCGCATCCGCTCGTCGAAGGCCTCGGCCTCCAGCGGTGGCAGCACCTCCGCCACCCTCCTCCCCAGTCGCCGGTCGAGGGGGATCAGCCGCTCCAGGGCGTCGTTCACCCAGACGTAGCGCAGCGCGGTGTCCAGCACGGCCATCCCGACCGGCGCGTGCGCCAGGAACGGTTCGAGCACCAGCTGGTTCACCCCGCCGCCCGGCAGCCGCCACTCCTCCAGGGCGAGGACCGACCACCGCTCGTGGCCGGCACCGTCGAGGACGGGGGTGGCCTGGACCGCCAGCTGGAGATTGCGGCCGTCGCGGTGGCGTGCCGCCACCGATCCGCCCCAGCCGTCCGCGGCACGGCACCACCGGGCCACGGCGGCCACCCTCGCCTCCTCGCCGGGTATGGCCAGCAGTTGTGTCGCGGGCCGGTCGAGGATCTCCTCGGCCCGGTAGCCCAGCAGCCGCTCCGCCGCCCGGGTCCAGGCGATGACCCGCCCCTGTCCGTCGATTTCGGCGGTGGCTGCCTGTGCGAGGTCGCTTGCGCGATCCGGCCCACCTGGCGGGGCATCGTCCGAGGTCATCATGGCGAACCTGTCTGCTCAATGGAGCAATATTGCCTATTTTAGGTGAATTATGGACCATTGGGCGGGTGCGCGGTATGGGCGGCGCCGGGCCCGGTGCCGCCGGCCCGGCGCCGGCGGGGGCCCGCGCCCAGCTCCGCTTTTTTCAGCCGGCGGGCGGCAGCCGCAGCTGGAGCATCGCCAGCAGCCGCTGGTCCGGCCGGTTGAGGTCGAGCCCGGTCAGCTCCTCCGCCCGGCGGATCCGGTAGCGCAGCGTGTTGGGGTGCACATGCAGCTCGGCGGCGGCGGCCCGGACATCGCCGAAGGCGTTCAGATAGGTCAGGACGGTCTCCGCCAACTGCCCCTGGTTCCGGCTGTCATGGGTGACCAGCGCGGTCAGCCGGGGGTCACGCATCTCGGGGTGCGCGTCGAGCAGCGCCAGCACCTCGCTGACGAGCACCTCCGCCTGGATGTCCGGCAGTGCGGCGACCGTGGTGGTGACGCCGACGGTCACCATGGCGTCGAGGATCCGGTCCGCCTCCCGGCGCGAGTCGGGCACCTCGCCGAGCCCCGGGACGATACAGCCGACGGAGCCGCACAACGACAGCCCCAGATGGAGGCGGGCGGCCTCGGTGATCGCCTGCGCCCAGCCCCGGAGGGTGCCGGTGTCGATGCTGCGCGGCAGCTGCGGCAGCAGCACATAGATCCGTGCGTCGACCTGGGTGACCAGGGCACTGCGGTGCCGGGCCGCGGTGTGCACCGAGATCAGATTGCTGACCTCGGCGCGGGTCAGCTCCGGTGCGGCGGACTCGGCGGCCCCGCACGAGAAGCCCAGGACGGCGGCCGGGCGGGCCGCGTCCAGCGCCAGATGGCTCGCCAGCGGCTGGGGGCCGGTGCTGCCCTCCAGGAGGCCGGCCGCCAGCGTACGGGTCAGCGTCAGGTCGGCGGAGAGCTCCCGGCGGCGGCGCACCAGATGCAGCGCGGCCACCCGGGCGGCGCCCAGCAGCGCCTGGTCCGAGTGCTCGGTCAGCGGCGCCGAGCCCTCCTGCACCCAGATCGTGCCCAGCTGCCGCTCGCCGGACCGGATGGCCACCGCGAGCCGCCGACGGATCCCCAGCTCGGGGTGGCTGTCGATGCGGATCACCTCGTCGGAGGCGCGCAGCCGCTGGAACACCCCCCACTTCCGCAGCTGCCCCAGATACGCCTCCGGGCCCTGCCAGCCGAGGATGGACAGCCGCCGCAGATCGTCGACCTCGTCGGAGTCGGTGGAACGGGAGTAGGCCAGCACACGGTTGGTGGTGTCCTCGATGCTGACGATGCCGCCGGTGAGTATCGCCGTGGTCTGGGCGAGCGCGAACAGATCGCCTTCCTCCACCCCTTCGCCGAGCCGTCCCTCCGGAGCGCTTTCGAGGGCCGCCCGGGCCAGCGCGTCCACCTGCTCCCAGCGCGCCTCGCCCCGTACGGACAGCAGCGCCACGCCCGCTTCGACCGCGGTCTCGGTGAGCGACGCGGCCTGCCCGGGAGCGTCCAGCTTCACCGCGACGGCGGCGGCGCCGTCCCGTCCGCCGATCCGCAGCGCGGGGAACGCGGCGCGGCCCCGGGCGCCTATCGCGAGAATCAGCTCACCGGGGTGCGCCCGCGGCGGGTCCTCGGGGTCGAGCAGTGCCACGCTGCGGATCTCCACGTCCAGCCCGGCGGGCGCGGCCTGCAGCTCCACCAGGGGCTCGCCGAGCGACATCAGCAACTGGCGCAGGCTGATGCCCGTACGGGGCGGTGCTGCCGCGGCGGCTGGATCCATGAGTGGTGCCTCTGCTGGTTCGGGTGGCCTGGGCTCATCGGGCGGACGGCCCGCTCGTGGACGGATCCGGGCCCGTCGGTGTCAAGCAGCCGGCCGGCCCGGAAAAGAGCCGCCGTCGCACGTATGAGCCACGCCGACAGTACTGATGCTATCCGCCGGGGCCGCGGGGGCCGCGGGGTGCGCGCGGCGGCTGCCGGCCGGGACGCCCCGGCGGCGGCCGCTCCGCCCGCGGCGGCCCGCGGAACGGCGGCCGCGCGGCCCGGAGCCGTTCAGGCAGCTTTCAGGTGGCCCCTGACAGCGTCCGGCAGCATGAGCACCGATACGGAAACCCACCTGCACCCCGCCGGGCCGCCCGCCCGGCACCGGCAGCCGATGCTGAACAAGGTCCCCGAGGTCACCGTCTACTTCTGGGTGATCAAGGTCTTGTGCACCACGGTCGGTGAGACCGCCGCCGACCTGCTCAACGAGAACCTCGGCATGGGCCTGACCCACACCTCCTACCTGATGGCCGCCCTGTTGGCCGTCGCCCTGGTCCTCCAGTTCCGGGCGCGCGCCTACCGCGCCGGTCTGTACTGGCTCGCCGTGGTCCTGATCAGCGTGGTCGGCACGCTGATCAGCGACAACCTGACCGACAACCTCGGGGTGCCGCTGGAGACGACGACGGCGGTGTTCGCCGTGCTGCTGGCCCTGACCTTCGGCGCCTGGTACCTGAGCGAGCGGACGCTGTCGATCCACACCATCCGCACCCCGCGCCGGGAGGCCTTCTACTGGCTGGCGATCCTGTTCACCTTCGCGCTCGGCACGTCGGCGGGCGATCTGACCGCCGAGCGGCTGGACCTGGGGTACTGGTTCTCCGCCGTCGTCTTCGCCGCGCTGATCGCCGCCGTGGCGCTGGCCCGCTTCACCCTGGACTTCCACACCATCTGGGCGTTCTGGATCGCGTACGTGCTGACCCGTCCGCTCGGCGCCTCGATGGGGGACTACCTCTCCCAGCCGCGGCAGGACGGCGGGCTGGGCCTGGGCACCGTCGGCACCAGCGTCCTGTTCCTGGCGGTGATCCTCGGGCTCGTCCTCCATCTCGTCCGCACGAAGCGGGACGTGGCCGAGAGCGGGGAGGTCAGCCCGCAGGAAGGGTGACCGCGAAACGTGCGCCGGGGCCGGCGGCGGCCAGCATGAGATCGCCGCCGGCCGCGCGGGCCAGCCGCCGCGCCAGCGCCAGGCCGAGGCCCGCGCCGTCGTGCCCGTCCCCGGGGTCGGCGCGGCGGCCCGGTTCGAAGAGCGCGCCGCGGAACTCCTCGGGCACGCCGGGACCGTCGTCGCCGACGTACAGCGTGACCCGGTCGGCGTCGGCCGTGCAGTGGAGTGTGACGGTGTGTGTGGCGTACCGGCGGGCGTTCTCCAGCAGCGGCCTCAGGATCTGCTCCGCCACCGCCGCCGGTACGCCGACGGTCACCGGATCGCCGGTCACCGCCACGGCGGGTGCGCCGGGGTGGTCGGCCGCGAGGCGCCGGGCGAGTTCCTCCGCGAGGGCGGGGAAGCGGCAGCTGCCGGGGGTCAGCGTGCCGCGGGTACGGGCTTCGGAGAGCAGTACGTCACAGATCTGCCGCATGGTCGCGGCGGAGCGTGCGATGGTCCCGTGCGAGAGGTCCTGCTCGGCCGCGGTCCGCGGGCGCCGGGCCAGCCATTCGGTCTCCGCGATGATCCGGGCCAGCGGGGTACGCAGCTCATGGGAGAGCGCCGCGGCCTGGTGCTGCTCATGGCGCAGCACCGCGGCCAGCCGGTCCAGCAGGGCGTCGAGGCTCGTGGCGAACGCGGCGAGTTCGGCGGGCCGGCCGGCCGCGCCGAACCTCTCCGGGGCGCCGGCCTCGCTCCACCGGGTGGCCTGGTCGCTCATCTCGGCGACCGGCCGCAGGGCGCGCCGCACCACGAGCCGGGTGAGGAGGTAGACGGTGGCGAGCAGTAGCACCGCCAGCGTCAGGGAACCGGCCAGCGCGGTGTCCGCCGTGCTGCGGTAGGGGTCCAGGCTCACGGAGGCGACCACGGTGCCGGCCTGCCCGGAGCCGGAGGCGGCCGGCACCGGAAGGGCGTAGAGCCGCGTCGCGCCGGGCCCGCCGTCGGCGCCGACGGAGACGTCGGTGAACACCTCGTGTCGGCCGGCCAGTTGATCCGCCCGCCGTTGCAGTGCGGCGGGTGCGCCCGGCGGCCGTTCCTTGATCCGCCGGCCCTGGTAGATCCACACGCCGGAGTCCAGCGCCTGGTCCTGGGCGGGCTCATGGACCACCAGCCGCCCGTCCGTCCGGGCCTCCACGGTGGTCGCCACGGCCTCCGCCCGGGTGCGCAGCACGTCGTCCGCCTGCTCGTGCAGCCGTTTGTCCAGCGCGAGATTGAAGACCGCCGTCAGGACGGCGACCCACACCGCGCCGGTGATCAGCGCCATCAGGGCGAGCCGGCCGCGCAGGGTGCGCCGGGGGCGCCTCATGCGAAGCGGTGGCCGATGCCGCGGACCGTGTCGATGCCCTGCGGGCTGCCCGCCTCGCGCAGCTTGCGGCGCAACCGCCACAGATACTGGTCCAGCGTGTTGTCACTGACCTGTGCGCCTTCCGGCCAGCCCGCGCGCAGCAGGGCCCGGCGGCGGACGACGGTCCCGGGGTCCGCCATGAGGCAGGCCAGCAGCCGGAATTCGGTGGGGGTCAGGGCGACCGTCTCCCCGCGCACGGTCAGTTGGTACCGGACCGGGTCCAGCCGCAGTGCCCCGTCGCCGCCGACGAGGCCGCCGTCCGCACCCCCGCGGCGACGCAGCACCGCCCGGATGCGGGCCACCAACTCGCTGAGGTGAAACGGCTTGGTGAGGTAGTCGTCGCCTCCGGAGGCGAATCCGGCGAGCCGGTCGGTGAGATTGCCGTGCACGGTAAGGAAGATCACCGGGACGGTGACGCCCGCCCCCCGCATCGCCTGGCAGACGTCCCGCCCGTCGGAGTCCGGCAGCCCGACATCGAGCACCACCGCGTCCACCGACGCGTCGACGGTGCGCAGCGCCGCCGCGCCGTCGGCGGCGGTCACCACGTCGAACTCCTCGTCGCGCAGGCCGCGGGCCAGTACGTCGCGCAGGCCGTGGTCGTCCTCGACGACCAGAATGCGGGGAGCGGTCCTCGCCACTCAGCTTCGCCCTTTCTGCCGGGTCAGCTCGTACGACCCGGCGCCGCGCCGAGCCGGGGTTCGGGTCGGAACGCCCAGCGCATCTTCGGCTCCATGGCGAAACGGAAGACCCGCTGCACCGGCGGGGTGCACAGCAGGGTCACCACCGCGCCGGCGAGCAGGGTGACGACGACGGCGCCCCAGGGTGTGTGGATCCAGTCGGCGTCGTACCAGTCCCACCAGCGGGAGCCCTTGGCGAGGAAGCCGTGCAGCAGATAGCCGTAGAGGGTGCCGGCGCCCAGTGCGGTGCACCAGGCCCGGCGGCCCGGCACCCAGGCCAGGAAGCAGGCGGTGAGCACCAGCGAGCAGCCGAACATGGCCAGTTGCATCAGGACGCCGCACCACCACGGAACGCCCAGCTTCTGTGCGCTGTCGGTGTGGTAGAACCACGCGTCGTTCATCCGCGGCACTGCCCAGTACGCGAAGGTCAGCGCCCCCGCGAAGACGGGCACCGCCGCGAGCCGCACCGGCCGGCAGCGCAGGCGGTCGAAGTGCTCCGCCTTCAGGCGCATGCCGAGGACGAAGAACGGCAGGAACTGCAGCACCCGTTGCAGATCCAGATCGCTGCCCAGATCCGATACGGAGGCCGCCGCGGCGATCGCGAGGGCCAGCGGTACCGGCCACCGCACGATCCGCCACAGCGGCGCGGTGAGCCGCCAGATGAACAGGGCGACCAGGAACCAGGTGAGGAACCACGGGTCCGCCAGGCTGACCGAGAAGCTCGGGATGTCGCCGGCCGCGTAACGGAACAGCGCATAGGCCGTCTGGAAGAGGAGATAGGGGACGGCGACGCCGGTGATCAGCCGTTGCAGCCGATCGCGGCGAAAATCGAAACTGCGCGAGAAATAACCGGAGATGACGGTGAAAGCGGGCATGTGGAAGGCGAACACGAAGATGTACAGCGCGGCCGCACTCCGACTGGTGGCATAGAGCGGCTCCCAGGCATGGCCGATTGCCACCAGCACGATGGCCAGATATTTCGCGTTGTCGAAGAACGCGTCCCGCGGCTTTTCCGGGGCGGGCGGTGCCTTGTCGCCCGGAGAGCCGGCGGACTCGGGCGCGGGGACGGCGGGCCGTGCGGGCGCCGGGCTGCCGGTGGCCGGGGGGTGAACGGAGCGGGAAGCGAGGCTCACGACACGGCCTCCCAGCGATCAGTGGGCCGTCGCGGCCTTCTCGCCGTGGTGGTGGGGGCGACGGCCGTACTGATCATGGTGAGCGGCATCCTGGCTCCTCTTGTGGGCTGATCGTGTGGGCTGAGGGGAATGGTGCGGCACCCTACGAGGAGTTGCTGTGAAGTGCTCCGGATGTGAGCGTGCGCGGGCCGGTGGCCCACAATGCCGGGTGGCTCCTCGCCTCCGGCGGGCCCGCCCGGTCTCAGGAGCCCGTGCCCGGCCAGGGCGGGGTGCGCGCCGCTGGTCGTCTACAGTGTTGTAGACCATTGGGTGGCACTGTAGACGCCCGGGGGCGCGGGACGCATCCCGGCTCCCTGTGGGAGGGACTGACCGCATGGCTGTGTGCCTCGCCGCGCGCCCGGCTCGCCGCCGGTCAGGGACGCCGCGCGGCCGCACTGGGCCTCGGCCGACCGTCGCCCCGGCTCTCCGTGGTGACCCTTCTCTCCCGGTGCCGCCCGCCGCTCACCGGCGCCGCGCGCCGCTCCTCCCGCCCCGCCGGACCGGCTCCGCGGCGGCCCGTGGAGCCGGTTTTTTCGGCCGGACGGCGCAACCCCAGTACAGTCACCTCACCGATCTGTGTGCCGGGACATACCTGTGTGCAGGCGACGCCGGAGTCACCCCTGGGACCCGCCCCGGCCGAGCCGGGAACGTCGCCGACGACGCCGATGCCACCGGGCCCCCGGCGCACACCCGGCCGCACCGCCCCACGCCCAGCCCACCGCGGCGCACCCGCGCCCGCCGTCCGCACCGTTCCCAGAAATGGATCCCATGAGCGCCATCAGCATCGGCCAGGCCGTCGTCCTCGGAGCCGTCGAGGGGGTGACGGAATTCCTCCCGGTCTCCTCCACCGGTCACCTCAAGATCGCCGAGGGCCTGATGGGAATCCCCGTCGACGACACGGCCGTCGTCGGCTTCTCCGCGGTCATCCAGGTCGGCGCGATCGCCGCGGCACTCGTCTACTTCTTCAAGGACATCGTGCGCATCGTGGGCGCGTGGTTCCGGGGCCTGCGCAACCGCGAGGAGCGCTACCACCACGACTACAAGTTCGCCTGGTGGGTGATCTACGCCACCATCCCCATCGTCGTCGTCGGCCTGGCCGCCAAGCCCCTGATCGAGGGCCCGCTCGCCTCCCTCTGGGTGGTGGCCGGCTCACTGATCATCGGCAGCGGGGTGATGTGGGCGGCGGACCAGATGGGCCGGCACAAGCGCGGTGAGGACGACACCTCGCTGAAGGACGCCATGTGGGTCGGCTGCTCGCAGATCCTCGCCCTCCTCTTCCCCGGCTTCTCCCGTTCCGGCGCGACCATGTCCACCGCCCTCATCCTCGACCTCGAACGTGTCGCGGCCACCCGGCTGTCGTTCTTCCTGGGCATCCCGGCCCTGACCGGTGCCGGCATCTACGAGCTCAAGGACGCCATCGGCAGCGGCGCCGCCGTCGCACCGCTGGCCATCGGCACCGTCGTCTCCTTCGCCGTCGCCTACGCCTCGATCTCCTGGCTGCTGAAGTTCGTGGCCAAGCACTCCTTCAACTCCTTCGTCATCTACCGGATCCTGGTCGGCGCCCTGCTCTTCGGCCTGCTGGGCATGGGCATCCTCAGCTGACGACCTCCCGGCTGCCCGCCGGGGCGGGGGGCCCGGTTCCGACGGATCGGGAATCCGGTTGAACACTCCCGCGGCACGCTCCGTACTCAAGGGTGCGCCGAGGGATTTCCCCGATTCCCGGCCGGCCCGGCCTGCCTGTGGACCAGGGCCCCGCGGTTGCTCCGCCCTCGCCCTCCCCTGGCGGGGCGGAGCGGCCGCGGCACTTCCGGGCCGAGCCCGGCTCTCCGGTCGCACATCCCGTCCGCCCACGGTGTCTTGACGTCCCGTCAGTGTCGTCCGGCCCCGCAGCAGGGGCGTGTGTCCAGGTCAACGGCACACTCGCTACGCTTTTGCGTGGTCGGCCAGGCCTGCCACACCGGCTCAGGCCGTGCCCTGCCGACGTCTTACGGGGGTATCCACATGTTCGGAATCGTCAGGCCCTGCACCCATCGGCTGTCCCAAGGGCTCAAGGCCGAGTGGATGGCCCACCTGTGCGGGCTCTGTCTAGCCCTGCGCGGCGACCACGGGCAGTTCGCCCGGGTCGTCACGAACTATGACGGGCTGATCGTCTCCGTGCTGACGGACGCCCAGTCCGGCTCCGCTCAGGCGCCGCGCCGTACCGCCGGGCCCTGCCCGCTGCGCGGGATGCGGACCGCTTCGGTGGCGAAGGGGGAGGGCGCGCGCCTGGCGGCGTCGGTGTCCCTGGTGCTCGCCTCGGCGAAGATACGCGACCATGTCGCCGACCGGAACGGACTGCTGCGCCGCCGGCCGGTGGCCGCCGCCGCCCGCAAGGTCGCCGCGGGCTGGGACCGGGCCGGGGCACGCACCGGCGCCGCCCTCGGCTTCGACACCGCGCTGCTCGTCGAGGCGGTCGACCGGCAGCTGGGCATCGAGGAACTGGCCGGCCCCGGCACCCCGTTGACGGTCATCACCGAACCCACCGAAACCGCGACGGCCGCCGCCTTCGCCCACACCGCGGTGCTGGCGGGCCGGCCGGACAACGCCGCGCCACTGGCCGAGGCGGGCCGGCTCTTCGGACGGCTGGCCCACCTCCTCGACGCCGTGGAGGACCGCGCGGCGGACGCCGCCGAGGGGGCCTGGAACCCGCTCACCGCCACCGGCGCCACCCCCGCCCAGGCCCGCCGGCTGTGCGAGGACGCCCTGCACGGCATCCGACTCGCGCTGCGCGAGGTGGAGTTCAGCGACTCCCAGCTGGTGCATGTGCTGCTGGTCCATGAGCTGCGCCGGTCGGTGGACCGCGCCTTCGGGACGGCCGCCTGCTCCCACCAGGGGCACCAGGCGCCGGGCCCGTACGACGGTCAGGGCCCGGGCCCGTACGGGAACGGATACGGCCGGCCGTCCCCCTACGGCGGGCCGCCTCCGTACGGCCAGGCACCGGCCGCCGGCGGCCCGTACGTCCACGGTCAGCAGCTGAACGGCCCGCAGCACGCGCACGGCGGCGGTCCGGTGCCGCCCGGGGGGCCGGGCGGCGGTTACGGGGGAGGCCCGGGCGGCGGGGGCGGCCGCGGCCCCGCGGGGGCGGCGGGGGCGGCTGGCGGGGCCCGGCCCGCCGGTGGCCGCGGCCGCTTCGGCTGGCGGCCACGACGCGCCGGACCGCCGGGACGGCCG
>NZ_SDIG01000014.1:0-71874 GCF_004122755.1 Streptomyces sp. TM32 | reverse complement strand
CCCCCAGGCACCGCTCGCCCTCGCCCACCGCCTCCTGGGGGCTCCCCACGCAATCCCGGCAGACGGAGGAGGACGGGCAGCCCGCAACGGCGGGTGATGCCTGACCTGTGAAGACGGAACGCCCCGGCACGCAGCCCGCGGTCCGCGCCGCGTGGGCCGCCCCGCCACGCCGGCCGGCCGCACCGCCACCGGCAGTGCCGTGCTGTGCCGTTCCGTGTCGGGCGGCTCATGGCAGCGGAGGTGTCGGCCGCCGTGGCGGAGGACCGAGCGGGCCCGCGGGCCCGGCCTCAGCCCTCGGCCGGCTTCCGTCGGCTCGCCCCGCCGAAACGGCGCAGCGCCGTCGGTGCGAAGCCGAGCCGGCGCGGGAATCGTCCCGGGGCGGGCGCGGAGCCGGGGCGGCGGGACGGGGACGAGGGCTGCCCCGGGACGGGCGGCACCGCCGAGAGCGTGGGGGCAGGCAGCGCCGGGAGGGGTGATGCGGCACCCGCCGACGTCGGGGGCCGGGAGCCGGCGGCCGACGAGGGACCGGGCGTCGTCGGCAAGGGCCCCGTCGCCGGCCTCGGTGCCGCCTGCCGGGCCGGGGAGCCGCCGGCCGCCGGGCGGCGCCGTGCCGTGCTCCGGAGCGAGTCGAGCGCGGCGGAGGGCCGCAGGAACGGGGCGGCAGGAGCGGCGGGCGTGACGACATCGACGTACGCACGGCGGACGGCGGTGCGGCCGGTGCCGGGGAACGGGAGCGCCTCGCCGGCCGCCAGGGCCCACGGTTCCTGAACGAGACGGCCGATGGCCCGCTGCGTCCTTTGGGCGAGCGCCGGATCGTCCATCCCGTGGCGGCGCAGTACCCGGCGCAGCGCGGTGGCGCCGTGGGCGGCCAGGGACAGGCCCTGACCGCAGTCGGCGGCGAGCGAGACCACGGCGCCACCCAGGACGATGAAGCCCGTGGGCCAGGACGCCAGCTGTTCATAGCGCCGCCGGCGGCCCGCCGTGTCGCGGGTCAGCCGCACCTCGCTCAGCGGCTCGGCGCCGGCGATGAGATCGCCGATGAGGGGGCTGCAGCGGCGGGCGAACGGCACGAAGCGGCCCGCGTGTTCGGACGGCCGGTCGTCGCCGGTGCCGGTGAGCGTGACCAGCCAGCGGCCGCCCTCGATCGGGACCAGTGTCGCCGTCTTTCCGGGCAGCGCGCGCCGGGGTGCGAACGGACCGGGGACCGGCTGGGCGAGGGGGGAACGGTCGGTGAGCACCGGACAGTTCTCGGTGCCCTCAGGGGCGCGGAAGATGCGGGTCGCCGCGACGATCCCGGTGTCCGAGACGTCCTCGGGGGCGGTGGGCAGCCCCAGCGCGGCCAGCCGGGAGGGGGTGGTGGAATGGCGGCCCGTGGCGTCGATGACGAGGTCGGCATCGAGCCGGTACGTACCGCCGCCGGTGGTGTCGCGGACCCGTACCCCGGTGATGTGTTCCGCGGTGCCGGTCAGCTCCGCCGCTTCGGTGCCGTCCAGGATGCTCACTCCGGGCAGGCCGGGCACCTGACGGTGGATGACCCGGTCGAGCAGATCGCGGGAGCAGGCCAGCAGATACTGCGAGTGCAGTCGCCGGCCTAACCAGCTCTTGGGGGAACGGTCCGCGAACCCGGCCGGCACCGGCATCCGGCGGGCCCCCTCGCCCAGCCACTGGTCGACGCTGCCCGGCAGCAGCGCCTCGACCAGCCGGGCGCCGTCCCCCGTCAGCAGTTGGGCATGCCGGGCCTGCGGAAGGTCCGTGGGCAGCGCAGGAGTCCGCGGCTCGCGCTCGACGACGATGACGTCGGCGTGCCGGGACAGCGTGGCGGCGGCGAGCATGCCCGTGAAGCCGCCGCCGAGCACCACGGCGAGGTAGGGGTGGGTGAACTGGAGCCCGTTGCTGCTCGCAAAGCTCGACGCGTTCATGGGCAGTCCCTTTCTCGGCGGCGGAGCACGGTTCCCCGGCCCGCGCGCGACACGTCCACGAAGGGCGGTGCCGCATACGGACGGGAACGCCGGCGTGCGGCGGCGATGACGGCGTCGGTGGCGGCCGTGAAGGAAGCCGTCAGCGAGAACGGCAGGGACGCGGATGCGGTCCGCAGGAGGCGCAGAGGCGCCGGCGGTAGCGGTAGTGCACGTTGAGGGTCTCGGCAGGCCGACGCGAACGCCGGCCTGCCGCCCCCCGATTTCCCCTTCATGATTCCCCCTCAGGCCGTGCCCGCCTTGCCCCGCGCACGGCCACCCCCTCCGCCACCCGCCCGTGTCACCGGGTGGGGCGGGCGAGCACAACTTCTTCGCGGAACGCGCTCGGCCCAGGGGGACGCAGCCGTCACATCTGGTCAACGGCGGACACCTTTCGGGATCGTAGGCTGCGGCGATCACATCCGACAGCCGCGTGTGTACGAGAGACGCGTGGCAGCCACCCCGGGGATACCGAAGCGTAGATCCGATGCAAAGTGGCGCAATGGGAGGAAATCGCTGCGGGGCTTTCTCGCGTGGCGAGAAAGCAGGGCGAAAAATTTCACCAGGAGAAGGGGGGCGGTGGCGGAGGCCTCTCATGGTTGGCGCGAAATGATCGGATAACCGCGGGCACTTGGCCGGCCTGCCTACCCTGTCCGGGCACCGCACTGGAGAACCCGAGGGAGAGTCGTGCGCGCGATTGTGATGCGAGAATTCGGCGGCCCGGACGTGCTGCGGCTCGAGGACGTTCCCGAGCCCGCGCCCCGCGGCGGCCACTCGCTGGTCGACGTCGCCCTGGCCGGTGTCAACTACGCCGATGTGCACGTCCGGGGGGACTCCTACCTCGCGCCCGTCGAGCTGCCGTACGTACCCGGCAACGAGGTCGTGGGGACGGTGGACGGCAGCCGGCGCGTCGTCGGGCTGTGCCGCGGCGGAGGATACGCGGAGCGGACGCTGCTGCACCGCCGGGTCACCTGGGACGTGCCCGACGACGTCAGCGACGAACAGGCCGTCGCGCTGGCGCTGCAGGGCAACAGCGCCTGGCATCTGCTGTTCACCTCGCTGCGCCTCACCAAGGGCGAGACCGTCGTCGTGCCGGCCGCGGCGGGGGGTGTCGGTTCGCTGGCCGTCCAGCTCGCCGCGCACGCCGGGGCCAAGGTCATCGGACTCGCGGGCTCCCCGGAAAAGCGCAAGCTGGCCGAGGAGCTGGGTGCCCACGCGGTGGTCGACTCGACCGCCGAGGACCTGACCGAACGCATCCTGGACGCGGCCGGCGGCCCGGTCGCGGCGGCGCTGGAGATGACGGGCGGCGTCACCTTCGAGCGGACCCTCGCCGCCGTCGCCCCGCGCGGCCGGCTGGCCGTGTACGGGTTCGCCGGCGGTGACCTGGCGAGCGTGCCGACCCGGGACCTGATGGAGCGGAGCATCACCGTCTCGGGCTTCTGGCTCCCGCAGCTGTACGCGGACCGTACGGCGCTGCCGACGTCCATGCAGGCCCTGTTCGACGCGGTCGTCGACGGCAGCCTCAGGCCGCTGACCGGCGCCCTCTACGGGCTCGGTGAGGCGGCGCAGGCACACCGGGACCTGGCCGCCCGTACCCCGACCGGGAAACTGGCCCTCGACGTCGCCCGATAATTCCGGTAGCCCGGGGCGCCCGACGGGCAGAACGGCTGCGGGAGTGCACACCGGGGCCGGCCGCCGGGAACCGTGGGCGACGGGGGAACCGGCTCGCACCGGAACAGCCGTGCGCCTTCGGGCGCGGACCATTGCCAGGGGAGAGAGCACACGATGGGCCACAGCACCACAGCCTCGGGATCGCCGGCCTCGGCCGCCGCACCCGACTCCGCTTCGGGCACCAAGGCCAAGGCGTCGGGCACCAAGGCCAAGGTGCCGGGGCCCGCCGCCAAGGCGGGGACCGTGGGCCATACCAAGAAGCCGCGCCAGGCACCCAAGGGCGCGTCGTCCACCGGCTCCCGGACGTCGGGATCCGGCCATGCCGAGCGGGTCTTCCTCGTCCAGACGGCGTTCGCCGAACTCGGCGGCTCCGCCCACGGACCCGGTGAGATCGCCGAGTTCACCGGCCTCGACGACTCCGTCGTCTACCGCATCCTGCAGTCCGGTATCTACCAGCGGATCTTCGAGCGGGTGGACCGCGGCCTCTACCGGCTGCGGACCTCGGCCGCCCAACTCGCCTTCACCGCGCTCGACCACCGCCTCGACGGCGCCCAGACGGTGCTCCGCGACCTGCGGAACGCCACCGATGAGGGGCTGGCGTTCCTCTACATGGTGGCGCCCTTCTCCGGTGCGCAGCGCCAGTGCGTCGACATGGCTGTCGGCGACTCCGACCTCGCGGAGCTGGGAATGACGCCGCGCGATGTGCTGTCCGTGACGCGTTCCCTGCGCACCGGCGCCTCCGGGCGGACGATCCTCGCCTACCTGCCGGAGGTGCTGCAGCAGCGGGTGCTGGCCGAGCCCGTACCCGACCAGGCGGGACCGGGTGTCTACCGGGACAACGACGCGCTGGTGGCGTCGCTCGCGGAGGTGCGCGACCTCGGCCATGCCCTCGGGTACGAGGAGTGCATGGCCGGGTGGAACTCCTGTGCCGCGCCGATCATGTGGGACGGCTCCATCATGGGAGCGGTCCTGCTCCTCAAGCTCAAGTCCGTCATGCCGGTGGCCCCCGAGAGCGTCATCGAGGCGACGAAGGAGGCGGCGGCCGTACTCAGCCGCTACGGAGCCGCACGGCCGTCCGCGGACCAGGACTGAACCACGGATCCGGGCCGCCGGCCCGCCCAGGAACCGGTCCGCGTCATCCGGGCGGGAGCTGCCGCCCGAGGGCGGACCGACGGCACTCAAGGAGGTCTGATGGAACCGGAGTTGGCGGCGCTCGCCGCGGCGGGCGCGACGACGCTGGTGCAGCAGATGGCGACGGACGGCTGGGCGGCGGTCCGCGGCAGAATGGCGGCCTTCCTCGCCCGGCGGCGGGACACGGCCGACGAGGAGGTCCTCGCCGGCGAGCTGGAGGTCTCCCGCGCCGATCTGGCGGCGGCCCGGCAGGACGGCGACGAGAGCGGGGCGGCCGGGGTGACCGCGTTCTGGCAGCTGCGGCTGCGGCGGCTGCTGAGTGAGGACCCGGCCGCGGCGGCCGAACTGCGCGCGCTGCTCGACGAGGTGGCTCCCGAGACGGAGCGCGGACAGGTGCGGGAGGTGCACAACACCGTCCACGGTGGGGTGCACCACGGTCCGGTGATCCAGGCCGGCGTCATCTCCGGCTCCCACTTCACCACCGGGCCGAACCCGCCGCAGCCGGGCTGACAGGGGACGCTCCCGTGCCTCGCGCCCGTGCAGAATGGCGGGGTGCGGCTCGAAGCGATCACCTGGGAACGGCTCACCGACGCGCTCGCCGAGCGCCTCGTCGCGATGCCGTCGAAGGACGGGAGCCCCTGGCTGCGGGTGGCCGTCGACGGGGCACCCGCAGCCGCCCCGGACGAGCTGGCCGGCCGGCTCGCCGAGGCGCTGCGGGTGCGGGGGCGGGCGGTGCACAAGGCCGGAGCCTTCGGCTTTCTGCGCCCCGCCTCGCTGCGGCTCGAATACGGCCGGGAGGACCCCGACGCCTTCCACGACGAGTGGTTCGACCGGCAGGCGCTGTGGCGGGAGGTGTTCCAGCCGCTGGATCCGGGCGGCACGGGGCGGGTGCTCCCCGATCTGTGGGATCCGGTGGCGGACCGGGCGACCCGCAGCGGATACGTCGAGCTTCCGCCCGGCGGCGTCCTGTTGCTCCACGGTCCGCTGCTGCTCGGTCACTGGTTCCCCTTCGATCTTTCGGTCTATCTGAAGCTGTCGCCGGCCGCGCTCGCCCGCCGCACCCCGGAGGCCGAGCGCTGGACGCTGCCCGCGTTCGCGCGCTACGAGGCCGAGACCCGGCCCGAGGAGGCGGCGGACATCGTCGTACGGGCCGACGATCCCCGCCGTCCGGCCTGGAGCGGGGCGTCCTGAGCACCCGGCTCCTCCGTGGCGCCCGGCCTGACGTGGGCGCCCGCCCTTTCTGAGCGCCCGGGCCGGCCCCGGTGCCCGTTACTCAGACGAGCTGCCGTATCTCGCCGCGGACGCGGTAGAAGCCACCCGAGGCCGCCGCCAGATCATCGACGACATACCGCGCCCCGGCCCGGCGTATATGACGCGGGAACTGCACGTTCCAGGACGGGTCGTAGCCGGAGGAGACGACATGGACCCACAGCCGGCCCCTCTCCTGCACGCACTCGACCACGACGCCCGAGGCGGTGGCCGCGGCCACCGTCTGCACCGAGGCCGACGGGGTGTACGTGGGCAGCGCGGCGGCCGACTTCACATCCCGGGCGACCGGCACCGTGCCCGACCGGGCGGCGGCGACGGCCGCGTCACTCGCGTCCACACACACCAGGGAACCGTCGGTGGTGACCAGGTACAGCTTCTCGTCCAGATACTGCATCGACAGCGCCGATCCGCCGCCGGTGCCCAGCTTCCACAGGCGGGTGCCGTCGGCGGCGAAGCAGTACACCGAAGAGGCCGAGTCACCGGCGAAGACATAGCGGCCGCCGGGCGCGGTGGCACAGGAGTAGACCACCGAGTCGCACCGGTAAGTGGCCTCCAGCGTTCCGCCGTCCTTCGCCAGCCGCTGGACGACGCGCCGACTCGTGCCGGCGTACACCGCGTCGTCCTCCTGCCAGCCGAACAGCACCTCACCGTTGGTCGGGGTGTGCCACAACTCCCCGCTGCCGTCGGCGCGATAGGCGGTCACCCCGCGGTGGTGGCCGTGGTAGACGGCGCGCTCGTCCCGCCGCACCATCCAGGCACCGAGACGACTGTGCCCCGCACCGTCACCTCGTAGAACTTGTGGGCGCCGCCGCCCTCTTGCGACAGCTCCAGATACGTCGTGCCCTCGGACATGGTGATCCCCCTCCCCGGGCGGCCCCACGGCCGTCCCCCGCTGGAAAAAACCGTACGGCCGACCACTGACAACGGCTCAGGAAGCGCCGGTCGTGGGCCGCTGATCAGCGCGTTCGGGACGGCGGTTAGCGTGAAGCCGTGACGACTTCATTCAATGCACCCGACGAGTCCCCCGCGCTGCCCGGCAGTCACGGGCCGGCCGCGACCGTGGAGGCACGGCCGCGCTCCGTCGGCACCGTGACCATGACCTATGCGCCCGACCCCGACGGCGACCCGGATCCCGGAGAGATCGTGTGGACCTGGGTGCCCTACGAGGAGAACGACGGCCGCGGCAAGGACCGTCCGGTGCTGGTCGTCGCCCGTGAGGCGGCCGGAACCCTGCTGGCCGTGCAGCTGTCCAGCAAGCGGCACAACAACGACCGGGAATGGGTGCCCCTGGGCACCGGCCCGTGGGACCGCGCGGGGCGCGACTCCTGGGTGGCCGTGGACCGGGTCCTGCGGGTGCACCCGGCCGGGATGCGGCGCGAAGCCTGCGCACTGGACCGGGGACGCTTCAACCTCGTCGTCAACCGGCTGCGCGAGCGCTACGGCTGGCGCTGACGGCCGCGTGCGGCGTCAGGCGTCCGCCAGGGCCAAGAGCTTGGTGACGGTGTTCCAGTTACGGGCGGTGGCCGTCACCCCGAGCCGGACGCGGCCCACGGTCTCGGCGAGCTTGGAGCGGCCGATGCCGCCGGGGCACCACAGATACAGTTCGCGCCCGATCAGCCGGTACTGATCGGGCGCGAACGCGGCCTGGTGGAGCGCGTCGAGCCGCGAGGTGTCGGCCGGCACCGCGGACAGGAACGTCACATGCAGGCTCTTGGGCTCCGGCACGGCCGCGGGGAACGGATTCGCGGCGACGGCGGCGGCCAGCTCGTCACGGGTCCGGACGACGACCGGCACCGTCAGCCCGAGGTCGGCGGCGATCCGGTCGTGCAGCATCCGGGCCGTCTCCTCCGGCGGCGTGCCGGGGTCGGCGAAGACGATATTGCCGGTCTGCAACAGGACCGAGACCTCCTTCAGCCCCAGGGACTCGGCCAGCTCCAGCTGCCTGGCCTTGGGGAAGGAGTTGTGTCCGCCGACGTTGATGCCGCGGAGCAGAGCGATCTGACGGGACATGACGCTGCCATTCGTGGGAGCCGGAAACGGTGCGGACGGACGACGGTCGGAATCATCGGAATCAGAAGAGCGGGGCGGGCAGCACACCTTCCAGAGCCAGCAGCAGGCGTTTGGTCTCCAGACCGCCGCCGAAGCCGCCGATCCCGCCGTCACTGGCGACGACACGGTGACAGGGCACGACGACCGGCAGCGGATTGGAGCCCATCGCGGCACCCACCGCGCGGGCGGCGCCCGGCTCCCCGACCCGGTCGGCGAGGTCCTGATAGCCGACGACGCCGCCATAGGGGACGTCGGTGGCCAGGACCTGCAGCACCTGGGCAGCGAAGCCGGAGGACAGCGACCAGTCCAGCGGCACGGTGAAGGTCCGCAGTCGACCGGCGAAGTAGGCGGACAGCTCGGTGGCGGCCGACGCCAGATGGGGTATGCCGCTGAGCGGCGGCCCGCCGAAGAACTGCTCCAGACGGGTCAGCGCGCGCCGGGCCGTGCGCGCGTCGGCATGGAAGACGACCTGGACCAGGCCCTCGCGGGTCGCGGCGAGCAGCAGCGGACCGATGGGGGTGTCCAGCCGCGTCCAGGCCCAGTCGCGCCGGGCCGTCGCCGGCTCCGGCGCTGCGTCCGGCCCGGTCGCCGACGGGGAATCCTGCTCTGCGTGCGTCACCTGTTCAGGGTAGGACGCACCACTGACAATGCGCCGGGGGGCAGACGACCGCCCCCGGTCCGCTCCCGCACTCAGTCGTCACTGCCCTCCACGACGTCCCGCACCACGTCGGGCTTGTTGGTGATGATGCCGTCGACGCCCAGGCCGGCGACCTTGAGCGCGGTCGCCGGGTCGTCGACGGTCCAGGTGTACAGGTCCAGCGGCCGGCGGTGCGGGCCCTTCAGCCCGTGGACGGCGGTCACGTAGTCGCGGGTGACCGCCGTGTGGACGGGGTTGATCTGGTCGCAGTACTTGGCGAACTTCGGGAGGTCGGCGACGGACGGATTGCCGAGGAACCCCGTCCTGATGTCCGGCCGCAGGGTGTGCACGGTCTTGAGGGTGTCGGCATTGAAGCTCTGGATGATCAGCCGGTGCTTGACGTGCGAGCTGGTCAGCCAGCCCTCGCTGCGGAGCTCCTTCAGGGTCTGGCGCTCGATGCCGGGGTAGAGCTCCGGCGACTTCAGCTCCATCAGCAGGCTCTGGTCGTTGTGCTCGACCTCGTCCATGTAGTCCTCCAGGGTCGGCACCCGCTCCCCTTTGAACTTCCGTCCGAACCAGCTGCCCGCGTCCAGTTTCTCGATCTCGCGGAGCGTGAAGTCCGACACGTTCCACGGGGAGCGGTCGGGGAAGACCTGCTCGACGTTGGTCGTCCGGGCGAGCGAGCTGTCATGGAGGATGACCAGCTCGCCGTCCTTGGTGCGCTGGACGTCGTTCTCGACCCACTCGACCCCGAGCCGGGCGGCGGCGTCGATCGAGGCGAGGGTGTTCTCGGGCGCGTACGACGAGGCGCCGCGGTGGGCGACCGCCACCGGAGGCTGTCCGTGCGGTGCTGCCTGGGCGGCGGCCGGGGAGAGGACGAGCGCGGACGGACCCAGGAGCGCACCGGCGGCGACGGCGGCGACGGGGCGGATACGCATACGGACTCCTCGTGACGTCGTGGACGTGAGCTGACGTGAGTGACGTGAACCGGGGTCGGGCGGACGGAGGCTCGCGGCCGGGCCGTAGCGGGAGGCGGTGGTGCGGTGGCGGGGCGCTGCACGAGAAGTGGCCGGTGTTCGGTTCCGGAGCGTCGCGCAGTCGCAGGGTGCCCGGATCAGCCGTGCCACAGACGTACGCTCCGACGCCGTCCAACTTGCCGGAGCCACGGCATCCGCGCATCTTGACCGATGATGCGTCACCCGTCGTGCATCTGAACGGTTTTGACCGAACGCCTCGCCGGCCGGCTCCGCCGCGGCCGGCTCGCGTGTGCGCCCCGGCGGTCACGGCGCCGGACCGGGACCGGCCAGGGGGAATCTGCCGGATGCCCGGCGCCCCGCCCCGGCGGCGTTCCGCGGCCGGCCGCCGCACTGACCCGAGCGGCCCTCCGGTCGTCCGTCCGCCGCCGTCCCCGCTGCCCCGCGCCCGTCGAACGTCGCGGGCGCGGGCCGCGGGCGCGCGGGCACGCTGGCCTCGATCACCACAAAAGCGCAGGTCAGAGCATTTTTCGCGTCGGTTGTCAGTGCGGGGTCGTACGGTGGATTCCATGCGGCCCGTATCCAAGATCGAACGCACGGTGGCGCCCTTCGAGGTCGTCAGCCCCTACCAGCCCAGCGGCGACCAGCCGACGGCCATCGCCGAGCTGGAGCAGCGCATCCGCGGGGGTGAAAAGGACGTCGTCCTGCTGGGTGCGACAGGCACCGGCAAGTCGGCGACCACCGCGTGGATGATCGAGAAGCTGCAGCGGCCGACGCTCGTCCTGGCGCCCAACAAGACCCTCGCGGCCCAGCTCGCCAACGAATTCCGCGAACTGCTGCCGAACAACGCCGTCGAGTACTTCGTCTCCTACTACGACTACTACCAGCCCGAGGCGTACGTCCCGCAGTCCGATACGTACATCGAGAAGGACTCCTCCATCAACGAGGAGGTCGAACGGCTGCGCCACTCCGCCACGAATTCGCTGCTCACCCGGCGTGATGTCGTCGTGGTCGCCTCGGTGTCCTGCATCTACGGCCTCGGTACACCGCAGGAGTACGTCGACCGGATGGTGCCGCTGAAGGTCGGCGACGAATTCGACCGCGACCAGCTGCTGCGCCGCTTCGTCGACATCCAGTACACCCGCAACGACGTGTCCTTCACCCGCGGCACCTTCCGGGTGCGCGGCGACACCATCGAGATCTTCCCGGTCTACGAAGAGCTGGCCGTGCGGATCGAGATGTTCGGCGACGAGATCGAGGCGCTGTCCACCCTCCACCCGCTCACCGGCGAGGTGATCAGCGACGACCAGGAGCTGTACATCTTCCCGGCCAGCCACTACATCGCGGGGCCGGAGCGCATGGAGCGGGCCATCGCCGGGATCGAGGCCGAGCTGGCGGACAGCCTGGCCACGCTGGAGAAGCAGGGCAAGCTGCTGGAGGCCCAGCGGCTGCGGATGCGGACCACCTACGACATCGAGATGATGCGTCAGATCGGTTCCTGCTCGGGCATCGAGAACTACTCCATGCACATGGACGGCCGCGAGCCCGGTTCCGCGCCCAACACCCTCATCGACTACTTCCCGGAGGACTTCCTCCTGGTCATCGACGAGTCGCATGTCACGGTTCCGCAGATCGGCGCCATGTATGAAGGCGACGCCTCACGCAAGCGCACCCTCGTCGAGCACGGCTTCCGGCTGCCGTCGGCCATGGACAACCGGCCGCTGAAGTGGGAAGAGTTCCTCGAACGCATCGGACAGACGGTGTATCTGTCCGCCACCCCGGGCCCGTACGAGCTGGCCCGCGGGGACGGCTTCGTGGAGCAGATCATCCGTCCGACCGGCCTGGTCGATCCGGAGGTGGTGGTCAAGCCCACCGACGGACAGATCGACGACCTGGTGCACGAGATCCGCGTCCGCACGGAGAAGGACGAGCGGGTCCTGGTCACCACCCTCACCAAGAAGATGGCCGAGGACCTCACCGACTACTTCCTGGAGCTCGGCATCCAGGTCCGCTATCTGCACAGCGACGTGGACACCCTGCGCCGTGTGGAGCTGCTGCGCGAGCTGCGATCGGGTGAGTACGACGTCCTGGTGGGCATCAACCTGCTGCGCGAGGGCCTCGACCTCCCCGAGGTCTCCCTGGTGGCCATTCTGGACGCCGACAAGGAGGGCTTCCTGCGGTCCGGTTCGGCGCTCATCCAGACCATCGGACGTGCGGCGCGCAATGTCTCCGGCCAGGTGCACATGTACGCCGACAAGGTCACCGCGGCGATGGAGAAGGCCATCGAGGAGACCAACCGCCGCCGGGAGAAGCAGCTGGCGTACAACACGGCGAACGGCATCGACCCGCAGCCGCTCCGCAAGAAGATCGGCGACATCGTCGCCACGATCGCCCGGGAGGAGATCGACACCCAGGAGCTGCTGGGCTCGGGCTACCGCAAGGCCGCCGAGGCCAAGGACGCCAAGGGCAAGGCACCGGTCCCGGCGCTCGGCGCGAAGGGCAAGGGCGGCAAGGCAGCGGCGGCGCCGACGGACCGTCCCGCCGCCGAACTGGCCGAGCTCATCGAGGAGATGACGGAGCGGATGCGGGCCGCGGCGGCCGAGCTGCAGTTCGAGGTCGCCGCCAGGCTCCGCGACGAGGTCGGCGAACTGAAGAAGGAGCTGCGGCAAATGAGGGAGGCCGGGGTGAAGTAGGGGGGCGGTATCGGCTGAGGGGGAGTGAGAACCGGGCGGTGCGCGGCCGGTCCGTCCGGACGGGACCGCATCCGCTGCGGTGCGGCATCACCCCACGTGAACGGGGTGTGCCCAGCGCCTCCCGGTGTGTTGCAGAAACGCCACAAAAGGCGAGCCAGAGTCTCTTCCGGCACGCCGTCGTGCATAGGGTCGAACGGGCCGCCGGAGAGGCTGGGCGGGACAGTACAGAGAGGGGACGGCGCGTGTCGGTCAATTTGTCCAAGGGGCAGGGCATCAGCCTGGAGAAGTCCGACGGCGGAAGCCTGACCGCGGTGCGGATGGGCCTGGGGTGGCGCTCGGCGCCGCGCCGCGGGCTGTTCGGGAGGCGGACCAGCGAGATCGACCTCGATGCCTCGGCGGTGCTGTTCGCCGAGAAGAAGCCCATAGATGTCGTCTTCTTCCAGCACCTGACCAGCGATGACGGGGCGGTCCGGCACACCGGTGACAATCTCGTCGGCGGTGCGGGCAAGGGCGGTGACGACGAGGCGATCCTGGTGGACCTGGCGCGGGTGCCGGTGCACATCGACCAGATCGTGTTCACCGTCAACTCCTTCACCGGCCAGACCTTCGCCGAGGTGCAGGACGCCTTCTGCCGCCTGGTGGACGAGACCACCGGCGAGGAGCTCGCCCGCTACACCCTCACGGGCGGTGGCGACTACACCGCACAGGTCATGTCCAAGGTGCACCGGGTGGGCGGCGGCTGGCAGATGACCGCCATCGGTGAGCCTTCCGTCGGCCGCACCTTCCAGGACCTCGTGCCGGCGATCCTGCCGCACCTGTAGCCACCACACCGCGGCAGCGCGCACCGGGCCGCGCCGCCGTAAGGCGCTCGGGCCCGCCGCCCGGCCCGGGGACGTGCCACGACAACCAGGGGGAACACCGATGACGGCCGAGCTGGTCCGGGGGCAGAACCATCTGCTGGACCGGACGCGGGTGGAGATCCGGGTGGCGGCGGACGGTCCCGTCGTCGCGGGGGTCACGCTCGGCGACGCACAGGGCAGGCTCTCCGGCGTCGAGGCGGTGGCGCATCCGGGCGCACCCCGGCGCACCGGTATCGAGGTTCCCCGTCAGGCGGCCGCCGAGCACCGCATCGCGGTGGACCTCGACGCGCTGCCCGAGGCCGTCCACCGGGTCAGTGTGCTGCTGGCGCTGCCCAGCGGTACCGGTGCGCTGACCACCTTCGGTGCGGCCGCCGCGCCCGCCGTCGCGGTGACCGGCCTCGACGGCACCGCCCTCGCGCGCTACACCCTCACCGGACTGGACGCCGAGTCCGCCGTCGTCGCCGTGGAGCTCTACCGCAGGCAGGGCTCCTGGAAGGTACGTGCCGTGGGGCAGGGTTACGCCGGCGGCCTCCCGGCGATGCTGCACGACCAGGGGCTGCCGCAGGCGGCGGAGCTGGCCGCGGAGATCGAGCAGGCGGTCGGCCTCGGGCAGGCCCGCGCGGTCCCCGCGCCCGCCCCCGTGGCGGCAGGCCGGTCCGAGCGGCCCGTGACCGGCCGGGCCGCCCCGCCCACCGGGGGCCGGCCGTCCACCGCGCCCCGCAAGGCATCTGACGACCCGGCAGCCTCGGCACACGGCACCGGAGCCGCACACGGGCCCGGGCCCACAGCGGAGCCGACGGCCGCCGCCGGGACCGGTGCCGCTTCGCCCACCCCGGCCGCCGCCGGCCCCGTCGACTACCGGCACCCCCGGCGCCGCAGCACACCCGCACCGCCCGGCCCGGCTCCGTCCCCCGCGGCCCCGCCGAGCGCGCCGCCCACCGTCCCCGCCGCGGCCGACGGCCCCGCGCAGCCGGTGGCCGGTGACGCCGCCGGCTGGAGCATGGACGAGCGGCTCTACAACCAGGTCTGGGGCATGTTCGAGGACCTGGCCCGTTCGGTGGCCGCGTACCGCAGCGCGGCCGGCTTCGCCGCGTCCCGCCTGGAGCAGGAGCTCGACGAGGCCCTGGCCGACCCGCGCAACCGCCTCGGTACGGCCGCCGATGCCGCCCGTGCCACCGCCCGTGACCGGCACGCCACCCTGGTGACCCGGGCCCGGGCCGCGCTCGACCGCGACCTCGGCCAGCTGGTGGCCGAGTCGCAGGTCGTGGAGCCCGCGCTGCCGCCGGCGTTCGCCCGCTGGGACAACCCCGTATGGCACGGCTACCAACCGCCCCAGGAGCGGCCGATGGCGCTGCGCCTGGGCGATCTGCACCTCCCGGAGGTCCTGGACCTGCGCATTCCCATGCTCGTACGGCTCCCTCTGGAGCGCGGGCTGTGGATCGACAGCGGGCCCGGTTCCGCTGTCCACGGCGGCCCGGACCCGGAGCGAGAGGTCGCCCGGCGCGAGTTGGGCAGCGCGCTCACGGACGGGCCGCCCGACGAGGCCGAACTCCGCCGGCTGGCCATGGAGACGGCCGTCGCGATCGCCGCCCGGCTGCTCGCCGTCCACCCACCCGGCGACTTCGCGGTCCAGGTCATCGACCCGGCCGGTACCGCGGCGCCCGCGCTCGCACCCCTGGTGGAGAGCGGTGCGCTGCCCGCCCTCCCGGTGCCCGGCGCCCAGGGGGTGGCCTCGGTCCTGGAGGGGCTGACGCGCCGGGTCGACCTGGTGCAGATGGCCGTCCGCCACCGCGCCGCGGACTCGCTGCCGCCGGACCTCGACACCGCCGAGCAGCTGCTGATCGTGCACGACTTCCCGCACGGCTTCGACGACCGTGCCCTCACCCGGCTCCGCTATCTGGTCGACGAGGGGCCGGCCGTCGGGGTGCATCTCCTGATGGTCGCCGACCGCGCCCGGACCAGGGAGTACGGCCCGGTGCTGGACCCGCTGTGGCGCTCCCTGCTGCGGATCACGCCGGTCCCCGATGCCCACCTCGCCGACCCCTGGGTCGGCCATGCCTGGACGTATGAACCACCGCTCGCCCCGGAGGGCAGTCAGGTGGTGCGGCAGGTGCTCGGGCAGCTCGTGGCCGCTCGCCGAACGCCCTGACCAGCAGCTTTGCCCTTCTCTTTACTATTCCTTGGGTTTCCTTTACTGTTCTTTGTGCGGAGGGGAGTATTCCCACGCGACGTACCCGTCATCACGGATTGCGAGTGTGACGAGATCCCGGGGCGTCGGTCCCGCCCCCTCGGGCGGACGGGACGGAAGAGACCTCCGGCAGCGACGACGCTGTAAGTGCCGTACGACTCTGCCGGAGGAGCAGTGGACGTTTCCCTGAACCTGTGGGTGCTGACCATCCTTGGTCTGTGCGCCCTGATCGCCGCCGATTTCTTCATCGGTGGCCGCAAACCGCACGAGGTCTCCCTCAAGGAGGCCGGGATCTGGACCGGCGTCTGGATCGCGCTCGCCGCGCTCTTCGGACTCGGGCTGCTGTTGTTCGGCGGATCCGCGCCGGCCGGTGAGTTCTTCGCGGGCTTCATCACCGAGAAGTCGCTGAGCGTCGACAACCTCTTCGTCTTCGTGCTGATCATGGCGAAGTTCGCGGTCCCGGCGGTCCACCAGCAGCGGGTGCTGATGGTGGGTGTGCTGATAGCCCTGGTGCTGCGGGCCGGCTTCATCGGCGCCGGCGCCGCGATCATCGCCAACTTCTCCTGGGTGTTCTACCTCTTCGGCGCGTTCCTCATCTGGACCGCGTGGAAGCTCATCAAGGAGGCGCGCGCCGAGGAGGAGGACGAGGAGTTCGAGGAGAACCGCTTCCTCAAGATGGTCGAGAAGCGCTTCCCCTCGACCGACAAGTACCACGGCACCAAACTGTTCATCGTCGAGAACGGCAAGCGGCTGATGACGCCGATGCTGATCGTCATGCTGGCGATCGGCACCACCGACGTCCTCTTCGCGCTGGACTCCATACCGGCGATCTTCGGCCTCACCCAGGACCCGTACATCGTCTTCACCGCCAACGCCTTTGCCCTGATGGGTCTGCGGCAGCTGTACTTCCTGATCGGCGGACTGCTGAAGAAGCTGGTCCACCTCTCGTACGGCCTGTCGATCATCCTGGGGTTCATCGGGGTGAAGCTGGTGCTGCACGCGCTGCACGAGTCCGGGGTGGCCGTTCCGGAGATCAGCATCCCGGTCTCGCTGGGCGTCATCTGCGCCGTGCTGATCGTCACCACGATCACCAGCCTGCGCGCCTCGAAGAAGCAGGCGGCGGCCGAGACGGCGGCCAAGGAGAGCATCGACGCCTGAGGCCGCTTCCGGCCCCGTGGGCAAGACGGCGCCCGGCCCGCTCCGCGTGGAGCGAGCCGGGCGCCGTCCGTCGTCCCTACCAGCCGCGCTCGCGCCACTGCGCGAGATGCGGCCGCTCCGCACCGAGCGTGGTGTCGTTGCCGTGGCCCGGATAGACCCAGGTCTCGTCGGGCAGCCGGTCGAACAGCTTGCGCTCCACATCGTCGATCAGGCTGACGAAGTTCTCGGCGCTGCCGAAGGTGTTGCCGACGCCGCCGGGGAACAGGCAGTCCCCGGTGAACAGATGAGGGGCGCCGTGCGGGTCGTCGTAGACCAGCGCGATGCTGCCCGGTGTGTGCCCGACGAGATGACGCGCGGTCAGCTCGACCCGGCCGACGGTGAGGGTGTCGCCGTCCTCGACCGGCACGTCCGTGGGGACGGGGATGCCCTCGGCGTCGTACCGCCCCGCATACGTCCGTGCGCCGGTCGCCTCGACCACCTCCTGCAGCGCGCCCCAGTGGTCACCGTGCCGGTGCGTGGTGACCACGGAGGAGATGCCGCTGTCACCGATCAGGGCGAGCAGCGTGTGCGGTTCGGCGGCCGCGTCGATCAGCATTTGCTCATCGGTCGCCCGGCACCGCAGCACATAGGCGTTGTTGTTCATCGGACCGACCGCGACCTTCGAGATCATCAGGTCGGTCAGCTCGTGCACGTCGGCCGGTCCGCCGACCTTCACTGCTCCGCTGTAGCCCATAGGACCACTCTAAAGCGGCGGTACGGCGGGCAGCCCGGAGCCATGGCTGTCGAGTGCGCTGCCGTCACCGCGTCCGGTGAGCCAGCCGGCCAGCGCGTGCGCCGGGCCCGTCACCACCACGGGCGCGGCCTCGACGCCCGGCGCGGTGCCCCACCGCCCGGTGCGCCACCGGCCGCCCTCATCGGCCCGCAGCTCCAGCGCGGGCAGATCCGGATGGCCGGCGAACTTGACCGTGCACAGAAAGGCCAGCTCGCTGTCGATGAACGCGGGCGACAACTGTTCCACGGTGTGGCCGATGCCGAGGTCGACATGGTGCAGTTCGACCTCCGTCAGCCGGCGCATCGGCAGCCGGTCGGCCCGCTCGACGACGCCGTTGCGCATCTCGACCTCGAAGGCCCGGCGCGCCTCGGGCAGCGCCTCCATCGCCGCGTCGAAGCGTGCGGCGGTCTCCTCCAGGTCCGCCAGATGCGCCGTCAGCGGGCGGGCGGCGCCCCGCTCGATGTCGTCCTCGCGGGCCTGGGCGCTGGTGTACATCGGCGTCCGGACGTCCGTACGTGCCCAGGTCAGGAGGTTCCCCAGCGCGTCCGCGTTGCGTGCCAGATGGGCCAGGACATGGCCGCGGGTCCAGCCGGCGAGCAGCGACGGCTCGGCGATCGCCGCGTCGTCGAGCGTGCGCACCGAGTCCAGGAGCCGGCCGGTGGCTTCGCGGACGGCTGCCACATCGTGCGGGAAGTCGGGCAGGATGAGGGTCATGGCCCGACGCTAGCGCCGTCGAGGCGCGGGCGGGAGTCGGCCGGCGCCGATCGGGGCGTACGCGGGGGCGCGACAACCGTCGCGGGCGGCGCCCGGCAGCCGGGCGCCGCCCGCGACGGTCAGGCCGCCATGGCGTCCGGCAGGCCGAACCAGCGCCGGAGCGCGGCCGAAAGCTCATCGCCGGTGTCCGGCCCGGCGGGGGAGTCCGCGGCCCAGGCGGTGCAGCCGTCCGGCCGTACCAGAAGGCCGACCGGACCGGGCCGCCCGGGGCAGTGGGCGGTGAGCAGTCGTATCCGGTCGCCGTACCCCGTGGCGCGCTCGTGCACCCCGCCGTCCCCGGTGAGGTCGAGCAACAGCCCCTGACCGCCCCGCAGATGGTCCGCGAGCCGGGTGCCGTCGGAGAACTCCAGGTCCGGGGCGCTGCGGCCGGTGAGCGGATGGTCGCCGGGCAGGTCGTAGCGCTGCTGGACGCCGGAGATCTTCTTGGCGAAGAACGTGGTGGCGGTGACCGTTCCGGCCAGTTCGGCGATCACCCCGCGCAGCGCCCGGGCGTGCGGCTCCGGCCGCATCAGCGCCACTTGGGCCCGGGTCCACTCCAGCACCCACGCGCCCAGGGGGTGCCGTTCGGCCGTGTACGTGTCGAGCAGCCCCTCCGGCGCCCAGCCGCGCACCGTGGCGGCGAGCTTCCAGCCGAGGTTCATCGCGTCGCCGATGCCGAGGTTCAGTCCCTGGCCGCCGAACGGCGAGTGCACGTGCGCCGCGTCACCGGCCAGCAGCACCCGCCCCGAGCGGTAGGAGGGCACCTGACGCGCGTTGTCCGTGAACCGGGTCGCCGTGAGCACCTTGTGGATCCGCACGTCCGGCACCCCGGACACCCTCCGCAAGGAGGCCTCCAACTCCTCGGCGGTGACGGGGGATTCGCGGTCCGCGGGCGGCCCGTCGAACTCCACGGTGAGGATCCGGCCGGGCAGCGGGCCGTGGGCGTACGTCCCGGTCTCCGTCCAGTTCCACCCGGTGCCCAGTGCCTCGGAGCCGGTCAGCTCCACCAGGGCCTGCCGGCCGGTGATCTCCGGCGCCGTGCCGGGGAACGGGAAGCCGGCGAGCCGGCGGACCGTGCTGCGGCCGCCGTCGCAGCCCACCAGCCAGCCGGTACGCAGCGATCCGGCCGAGGTGTGCACCCGCACGCCGTCCTCACCGGCGTCGAATCCGGTCAGGGTCACCCCGCGGCGCAGGTCCACCCCGAGTGCGGCGGCGCGGGCGTTGAGCAGCCGTTCCAGCTCCTCCTGCGGTACGAGACCGACCTCGCCGGCGGGTCCGGGGCCGTCGAAGTCCGGGTCGGACGCGTCCAGCAGGTCGCCGCGCAGCATGATGCCGGCGAAATGCCCGGCGAACTTCGGCGGCTGCGCCACCGTGGAGGCGCCGGCCGCCCGGCGCCCGCGCGCGAAAGCGCTGAACTTCTCCAGCGCGGCGCGCTGGGCCTCGGCCAGGCCGGGCAGCATCCCGCGCCGGTAGAAGGCCTCCGCGCTGGGGGAGTTGATCGCCCCCGCCTTGATCGTGGTGCTCACGTCGGTCAGCCGCTCCAGGACGATCACCGGGACACCGGCCAGTGCGAGTTCGCAGGCGAGCATCAGCCCCACCGGGCCGCCCCCTGCCACTACTACGTCTGCGTCATGTTCCATGGCGTGAGTGTAGTGACTAAAAAATTGTTGCGACTAAAAATTAGCTAGAATTCCGGCCATGGCGGAAGAGGTGCGGCGCGGCGGTGCACGGACGACGGGCAGGGAAGAGGCCGGCGGCCGGCCGGGAGCGATCGGCGGCCGGCCGGGGGCGATCGGTGGTCGGCCGGGGGAGGCCGGCTTCACCAGGGAGGACGGGCAGCTGACGCTGCGCGAACGCAAGAAGCTGCGGACCCGGCAGCGGATCTCCGGCGAAGCCACGCTGCTCTTCATCGAGCGCGGCTTCGACCACGTCACGGTCGCCGAGGTGGCCCGCGCCGCCGAGGTGTCGACCATGACCGTCTTCAATTACTTCCCGCGCAAGGAGGATCTCTTCCTGGACCGGATCCCCGAAGCGCGGGAGCTGATCATCCGTGCCGTCCGGGATCGCGGCGCGGACGAGTCGCCGCTCGCCGCGCTGCGCGCGCTGGTGCTCGGTCTGCTGGCGGAGCGGCATCCGCTGGCCATGGTGGGGGAGGGGTTCGAGCACTTCTGGCGCACGGTGCTGGACTCTCCTGCGCTGCGGGCGCGGGGTCGCGAGGCGGTCGAAGAGATGGAGGGCACCCTCGCCGGGCTGCTCGCGGAGGCCGCGGGCGGCGACGCCGACCGGCCCGGTCATGACGCCCGGCTGGCCGCGGCCCTGATCGTCGCCGGGGTCCGGGCGGCCTGTGCCGGCGCGGTGGCCCGGCAACTCGGGGGTGACCCGGTGGACGAGGTGGCCGTTGAGCAGGCGGAGGTGCTGCGGCGGACGTTCGATGCGCTGGAGCGGGCGCTGCCCGGCGGCGCGTGAGGGACGAGTTCCCGCAGCGTACGGGCGTGTGGGCAGGGCGGGAAGAGAGTGCGGCCGCCACACGTTCGGGTGAAGAGGGCTTGCGGCCCCGCTAAATCGAATGGGCGTGCTATAAGCTCGTGTGTGGCATCCAAAAGACAGTGCCGCGGCGGGCCCCATACCCTGGGGCGGGGGCTCCGCTCCGCTTCGTCGCCTCTGCTCACCCACCGCGCGGCGGACGCAGGGCCCGCGGCCCCCGCCCCCTTCCAAGAAAGGTGCCGACCGGCGTGGCCGACCGTCTCATCGTCCGTGGCGCTCGCGAGCACAACCTCAAGAATGTCTCGCTCGACCTTCCCCGCGACTCCCTCATCGTCTTCACGGGGCTCTCCGGGTCGGGCAAGTCCTCGCTCGCCTTCGACACGATCTTCGCCGAGGGGCAGCGGCGTTATGTCGAGTCGCTCTCCTCCTATGCCCGGCAGTTCCTCGGGCAGATGGACAAGCCCGATGTCGACTTCATCGAGGGCCTGTCCCCCGCGGTGTCGATCGACCAGAAGTCGACCTCGCGCAACCCGCGCTCGACGGTCGGCACGATCACGGAGGTCTACGACTACCTCCGCCTGCTCTTCGCCCGTATCGGCAAGCCGCACTGTCCGGAGTGCGGGCGGCCGATCGCCCGGCAATCGCCGCAGGCCATCGTCGACAAGGTGCTCGAACTCCCCGAGGGCAGCCGCTTCCAGGTGCTCTCCCCGCTGGTGCGCGAGCGCAAGGGCGAGTTCGTCGATCTCTTCTCCGACCTCCAGTCCAAGGGCTACAGCCGGGCACGGGTCGACGGGGAGACGATCCAGCTTTCCGAGCCGCCGAAGCTGAAGAAGCAGGAGAAGCACACCATCGAGGTGGTCGTCGACCGCCTCACGGTCAAGGAGTCCGCCAAGCGGCGGCTGACCGACTCCGTCGAGACCGCCCTCGGGCTCTCCGGCGGCATGGTCATCCTCGACTTCGTCGACCTCGACGCGGACGACCCGCAGCGCGAGCGGATGTATTCCGAGCATCTGTACTGCGCCTACGACGACCTCTCGTTCGAGGAGCTGGAGCCCCGCTCCTTCTCCTTCAACTCGCCCTTCGGCGCCTGCCCGGACTGCACCGGCATCGGTACGCGCATGGAGGTCGACCCCGAGCTGATCATCCCCGACGAGGAGCGTTCCCTCGACGAGGGAGCGATCCACCCCTGGTCGCACGGCCACACCAAGGAGTACTTCGGCCGCCTGGTCGGCGCGCTGGCGGACGCCCTCGGATTCCGTACGGACATCCCCTGGGCCGGGCTGCCGGCCCGCGCCAAGAAGGCCCTGCTGAACGGCCACAAGACCCAGATCGAGGTGCGCTACCGCAACCGGTACGGGCGCCAGCGGGCCTACACCACCCCCTTCGAGGGTGCCGTGCCGTTCGTCAAGCGGCGGCACTCCGAGGCGGAGAGCGACAGCAGCCGGGAGCGCTTCGAGGGCTATATGCGCGAGGTGCCCTGCCCGACCTGTGAGGGCACCCGGCTCAAGCCGATCGTCCTCGCCGTCACGGTCCAGCAGAGGTCGATCGCCGAGGTCGCGGCCATGTCGATCAGCGACTGTGCCGACTTCCTGCGGGAGATGACACTCGACGCGCGCGAGAAGAAGATCGCCGAGCGGGTCCTCAAGGAGGTCAACGAGCGGCTGAAGTTCCTGGTCGACGTCGGCCTGGACTACCTCTCGCTGAACCGCGCGGCCGGCACCCTCTCCGGCGGTGAGGCCCAGCGCATCCGCCTCGCCACCCAGATCGGCTCCGGCCTGGTGGGCGTGCTCTACGTCCTCGACGAGCCGTCGATCGGCCTGCACCAGCGCGACAACCACCGGCTGATCGAGACCCTGGTGCGGCTGCGCGACATGGGCAACACCCTGATCGTCGTCGAGCACGACGAGGACACCATCAAGGTCGCGGACTGGGTCGTGGACATCGGCCCCGGCGCGGGTGAGCACGGCGGCAAGGTCGTGCACAGCGGCCCGATGAAGCAGCTGCTGACCACCAAGGAGTCGATCACCGGTCAGTATCTGTCCGGCAAGAAGGCCATCGCGACCCCGGACATCCGGCGGCCCGCCGACCCGGCGCGGCGGCTGACGGTGCACGGCGCGAAGGAGAACAACCTCCGCGACATCGACGTCTCCTTCCCGCTCGGGGTGTTCACCGCCGTCACCGGCGTCTCGGGCTCCGGCAAGTCGACGCTGGTCAACGACATCCTCTACACCCACCTCGCGCGCGAGCTGAACGGCGCCAAGTCGGTGCCGGGCCGGCACACCCGGGTCGCCGGTGACGACCTGGTGGACAAGGTCGTCCATGTCGACCAGTCGCCGATCGGCCGCACCCCGCGTTCCAACCCGGCGACCTACACCGGCGTCTTCGATCATGTCCGCAAGCTCTTCGCGGAGACGATGGAGGCCAAGGTCCGCGGCTATCTGCCGGGGCGCTTCTCCTTCAACGTCAAGGGCGGCCGCTGCGAGAACTGCTCCGGCGACGGCACCATCAAGATCGAGATGAACTTCCTGCCGGACGTCTATGTGCCGTGCGAGGTCTGTCACGGGGCGCGCTACAACCGGGAGACACTGGAGGTCCACTACAAGGGCAAGTCCATCGCCGAGGTGCTGGACATGCCCATCGAGGAGGCGCTGAGCTTCTTCGAGGCGGTGCCGACCATCGCCCGGCACCTCAAGACGCTCCACGAGGTCGGCCTCGGGTACGTCCGGCTCGGGCAGTCCGCGCCGACGCTCTCCGGCGGTGAGGCACAGCGCGTCAAGCTCGCCAGTGAGCTCCAGAAGCGCTCCACGGGCAGCACGGTCTATGTCCTCGACGAGCCGACCACCGGTCTGCACTTCGACGACATCAGCAAGCTGATCAATGTGCTGTCCGGCCTGGTCGACAAGGGCAACACGGTGATCGTCATCGAGCACAACCTCGATGTGATCAAGACCGCGGACTGGGTCGTCGACATGGGCCCCGAGGGCGGCAACGGCGGCGGACTGGTCGTCGCCGAAGGCACCCCGGAGGGCGTCGCGTCGATCCCGGCCAGCCACACCGGCAAGTTCCTGCGGGAGATCCTCGGCGACCGCGTCAGCGATGCCGCGCCGGCGGGGGCCTCCGCCAAGAACCCGGTGGCCAAGAAGACCGCGGCGAAGCAGGCTCCCGCCAAGAAGGCTGCCGCGAAGAAGACCGCCGCCAAGAAGACGACGGCGCGGGCCCGCCGGACCTGACGCCGACGGACCGTTCCGGACGGACCGTTCCCGGCATGGACCGTTCCCGGCAGTGGTCGCCACCGCGCTCCCAGGTGGAGAGCGGCACGGGCCGTCACCGCGCTCCCCAGGGAGGCGGTGACGGCCCGTCGTGCGTGACGGGGGCAGTCGGCGCCCCCCTCGCGAGCGGGAGCGACCTCCCCGTCAGCGCCCCCTCCCCGTCAATGTCCGGCCTCCCCGTCGGCGCCCTCCCGTCAGCGTCCGCGCCCCTACGCCGCCAGCTCCCCCGCGAACGGCGGTTCCGCGCCCGCGCGGGAGCAGGTGACGGCGGCCGCGCGGGCGGCGAAGCGCAGGATGTCGCGCCAGTCGTCGTCGCCGAGCGCGGTGACGGCGGCGTACGAGAGGGCGTCGTGGGCGTCCAGACGGTGCAACAGCGCGGCGTTGACGGTGTCACCGGCACCGATGGTGTCGACGACCTCGACCCGTTCGCCGGGGACCGTCAGCTCACCGCCGCCCCGCGTCAGCACCGTCATACCGGACCCGCCGCGGGTGAGGACGATCGCCGCGGGCCCCGCGGCCAGCCATTCCGCCGCCGCCGCGGTGACCGCGTCCCACCCGCCGCCCGCCGCGGCACCGGCCCCCGCCAGCCACAGGGCGTCCTCCTCCGACATCTTCAGGAGGGCGAGAGCGGGGAGCCAGGTGCGAAAGCGGGACCGGTAGGCGTCCGGATCGGCGATCAGACCGGCCCGGATATTGGGGTCCAGCGCCGTGAACACCCCGCGCCGCGCCTCGCGGTGCAGCAGGGCCTCATAGGCGCTCGCCCCCGGTTCCAGCACGAGCGAGCAGGTGCCCAGGGACAGCGCACGGACCGCGGCGGGCAGCGCCGGCGGCAGGGTGAAGAGCCGGTCGGCGGTGCCGTCGGTATAGAAGCCGTAGCCCGCCGACCCGTCCGGGCTGATGTCGGCCACGGCGAGGGTGGTCGGCTCACTGCCGCGCTGCACCAGCGAGGTGTCCACGCCGCTGCTGTGCAGCCCGTGCAGCAGCGCCGCACCGAAGGCGTCGGTGGAGACCCGGGAGCAGAACGCGGCGGGTGAGCCCAGCCGCCCCAGCGCGACCGCGGTGTTGTACGGGCCGCCGCCGCGCTGCGGCTGCAACGCCGGAAGCCGGCCGTCCGGGGTGGCGACGTCCAGGCCCCGGCTGCTCGGGGAGGGCTCCTGGGGGCTGGGGACGAGGTCGATCAGTGCCTCGCCGGCGACGACGATCACGGGGTGCGGTTCCTTTCCTGAGCGGCCGGGGGCACGGCCGGGGCGGGTTCGGCGCAGCCGCACGACGTACGGTGCACAAAGGTGCAGGGGAGACGGACGGTGCGCGGCGGCCGGTCCGGCTGCGCCAGCCGCTCCAGCAGCAGTTGGACCGCCGTCGCCCCGATCTCCTTACTGGGCTGGGCGATCACGGTCAGCCGGGGCGTGAACAGATCGGCCCACGAGAAGTCGTCGAAACAGGCCAGCGCGATATCGCGGGGCACCTCCAGGCCCAGCTCGCGCAGCGCCCGGAGCGCGCCGATGGTCATCGCGTTGTTGGCGGTGACGAGCGCGGAGGGCGGTTGTGCCGCGGCGAGCAGCTGCCGGGTGGCGTCATGGGCGCCCGCCGCCTCGGAGTTGCCACCGGCGAGGAGTTCGGGGACGAACGGCAGCCCGCGGGCGCGCAGCCCCTCACGGTAGCCCTGGACGCGCTCCGTGGTCGTGCTCAGCCCGGGGAGGCCGGCCACCAGACCGATCCGGGTGTGCCCCGAGTCGGCCAGATGCTCGACCAGTTGACGCACCGGACCGGTGTTCTCGGCGCACACCTGGTCGTGGTCGTCGCCCACCAGCCGGTCCAGGAAGACCGCGGGCACCTCGCGCCGGGCCAGATACTCCACCATCTCGGCGGGCTCCGCGGAGGGCGCGACGATCATGCCGTCCACCCGCCGCTCGTGCAGCAGCTGGACGACCGTGCGCTCGTGCCGCGGGTCGTCGTGCGGGTCGGCGAGCAGCAGGCTGTAGCCGGCTTCCAGGGCGCCGGCCTCGACGCCCTGGAGGATCTCGGTGAAGTACGGGTTGCTGATCGCCGAGACCGCCAGGCCGATCGAGCGGGTACGGGAGGTGACCAGGGAGCGGGCCAGGGTGTTGTGGGTGTAGCCGAGCGCGTCGATGGCGCCGAGGACTGCGGTACGGGTGTCCGGGCGCACCGGCCGCGTCCCGTTCAGCACGTGCGAGACCGTGGCGACGGACACCTCCGCACGCCGTGCCACATCCGCCATCGTCGTCATCCGGCTCTTCCTTCCCGCGCGGGGCGCCACGGCGGCTCCCCGGGCCGCGCTGGCACGGCCACTCTTCCCGCGAAGCCCTCACACTACGAGGCTCCGCCCCAAACGTAAACGTTTGCGTAAGCGTTTACGTCACACCGGGCGACAAGCCGTCCACCCCTGCTCCGGGCCCGGCCACGGCGCGCTGCTCTCCGTACCGCACTTCCCGCTGCGCGGACGCCCGGCCCGGCCGGAAGCGGAAGGGTCTGTGCCGGTATCGTCGTCAGCCGCCAGTCACTGACGCCGTCCCCTCCGGAGCAGCCATGAGCCCGTCCCCCGCCCGCCGCACCGTGCTGCGGGGGGCCGCGCTCGCCGGCGCCGCCGGCTGCGGGCTGACCGCCTGCTCCTCGGGGGACTCGGGCGCGAACGCCTCGGCGGTGCCCGACCGGCCGGTCGAGCTCGGAGCCGCGGCCGAGGTGCCGGTCGGCGGCGCCAAGCTCTACCGCGAGGACCGTCTCGTGGTGTCGCAGCCCGCCAAGGGCACGTACAAGTGCTTCAGCGCCAAGTGCACCCACGCCGGCTGCATCCTGTCGGAGGTCGACAAGAAGGAGGGCAGCTGCCCCTGCCACGGCAGCCGCTTCGACGTCACCACCGGCAAGGTCCTCCAGGGGCCGGCGGCGGACCCGCTGCCCGAGGTGCCGGTCAAGGCCAAGGACGGCAAGCTGATCGCGGGCTGAGGCGCCGTCCCGCCACCGGGCCGCGGGGACTCACCCCCAGTCCCAGGCGATGCCCAGTATCCCGGGCCGTACCCCCTGCTCCACGAGGTGCACGGCGCGGTGCTGTCCGCTCAGCGTCAGTTCTTGCCGGCCGCTGCGCGGCGCGCCCGGCGAGGTCTGGGCGAAGCGGCGGCAGCGCACCGGCAGCGCCGCCTCGTCGAACCGGACCTGGAGCACGTACTGGCCGCCGGCGAAACTGAAGCCGCGCAGGTACTCGGTGCTCGGGCCGCCGCTGCCGTCCTCGAAGACGTAGCCGAAGACATGGGTGTCACCGGCCCGCAGCCGGGTGTCGAAGAGCAGCTCGGCGACCACCACGCCGGCCCCGGCGCTCCCGCGCACCCGGCCCAGCCGGCAGTTCTCCGCGGCCCGCACCCGGACGCGGGAGGGATCGCAGCCGGCATCGCCGCGGTGGATGGCGACATAGCGGTCCACGCCGTCCCGGTGTGCGCGCACCACCTGGAGCGACTCCCGTTCCAGGAGCCGGCGCTCGGGCCCGATGCGGACCCGCTCATGATGGCCCACGGTGTGCAGCCCGCCGTCCGCGGGAGCCTCCAGCTCGGTGAACAGCTGCCGCAGCGCCTCGGCGGGCGCCACCAGGGAGCGGTACGTGCGGGCGGCCGGCCGCTCGGCCTCCGGGAGGCCGCCGCCCTCCGGCACCAGCAGTCGGTGCAGCGAGTGCGCGGGCAGCTCCAGGACCTCCTCCAGCGCGCGCACCGCCCGCAGCGACTCGGGGCGCTGCGGGCGCCGGGCGCCCTGCTGCCAGTAACTGAGGCTGGTCACCCCGATGGTGATGCCGCGCTCCGCGAGCTTGTGCTGGACGCGGGTGAGGGCGAGCCCGCGCTCGGTGAGTGCGGAGCGCAGCGCGAGGTGGAACGGGCCGGTGCGCAGCAGCTGCGCCAGCTCGGCCGACCGGGGGGTGTCCTGTGCCATTGCCTCAATCCTCCGGCGCGGTGAACGTTCACATCCGGATCGCCCGCTGCGCGCCGTACGGCCAGGTCACTGCAGCAAGCCGGGCACCGGCCGTTCACATCCGGGCCCCTCCGTCCACACCCCCATGTCATCTCGCATTGAAGCGTGTTGACCTGCCTGCGACAACACCCGATGCTCCTCAACAGCATCCGGATGCGCTCCTCTCACCCCCCTCACCCCCCTGTTCGGGAGGAACGCCATGACTCGTGCACCCCACGCACGCGTTTCCCGCCGCAGATGGCTGTCGGCCGCGGCTCTCACCGCCGCCGCACTGACCATGCTCACGGGGACGACCCCCGCCTCTGCCACCCCCCTCACACCCCCGGCGCACGCCCTCACCGCCCGTGGTACGGCGGCCGCCCTGCGCACCGCCAACAGCCTCGGCATCGCCATGCAGGCCCAGCAGAACACCAACTGGTGCTGGGCGGGCTCGGGCAACACCATCGCGGCCTGGTACGGCAAGAACTACAGCCAGAACGAGTTCTGCAACGCCGCCTTCCAGCGCCAGCAGGGCACCTCCTGCCCCAACGACCAGGCCACCCTGGGCAATGTGCAGAACGCCTTCGCCTGGATGGGCATCAACTCCGGCTCCTACGTGAGCGGTTCACTCGGCTACGGCACCGTGCAGAGCGAGATCGACGCCGGCCGTCCGATGGAGACCCGCATCCAGTGGTCCTCCGGTGGCGGACATATGCATGTGCTCTATGGCTATGACACAGAACGCAACTGGGTCTACTGGGGTGATCCCTGGGCGACCAATAATCGCTACAACTGGGGCGATTTCGACTACTACGTGAACGGCAGCTCCTTCTCCTGGACACACTCCCTCTACCGGATAGGAGCCTGAGGCCATGACGAAGCGCACCGCAGTCCGCACCACCCTCCGCGCCGTCGCCGCCGGGACGGTCGCGACCGCCCTCATGGGTCTCACCCCGCACCCCGCACTGGCCGCGGCCGTCCCCGCGCCCCAGGCCCCGGCCCGCGCGAGCCTCACCGCCGCCCGTGCGGCGGCCACCGCCCCCGCGACCCTGCACACCCTCGCCCGGTTCTTCGCCGCCGAGCGGCAGCGCGGCGGCGCCGCCGTGACCGGGGCCGCACCGGCCGCACCGGCCGCCCCGCGCATCGAGGGCGGCACCGTCCCCGTGTACGGCCTGTCACCGGACTTCGTCCGCGGCCGGCCGGCGGCCCCGGTCGCCCGCCTGGAGTTCCTCGCCACCAAGGCGGTGGCCGCCGACGGCCGAACCGCCTCGGTGTGGACCGCCTCGCAGGGCGGCGCCTGGAAGGTCGTCAATATCGCCGGCGGCGACGACGAGACCCGTTACACCGCGGCCGGCGCCGCGCGGGCACAGGGCGGCACGGTCTTCCACGAGCCGCAGATCGATGCCTGGTACGTCCAGCGCGGCGACCGGATCGAGCCACTGGACGCCGACGCCCGCAAGGCCGTCGGCGCGCACGGCACCACGGTCGCCGCCTACCGCACGCGGGTGGCGAAGGCCTACGGGGACAAGCTCCCGGGCTCCGCGTACGACAGGCGCGGGGAGGCCGGCGGCTACGGTCCGTCCGCCGCCGGGAAGGGCCCCCGGAAGGCACCCGTCGAGGCCGGGGCGCTGACGGGCGACTCCTTCCCGGTGACCGCGGCCTCGGCCGTGGCCGCCGTCGCCGCTCTGCTCGCCCTGGGGCTGTCCGCCGCTGTGGCGCTGCGCCGCCGGCACAGTCACTGAGCAGGCCTTCTCCCCGCTGCCGGACGGAGGGCGGCGGCGGGGGGACGGGGCGCGGAGCACGGCGCACGGAGCGGCCGGCGTGCACCCGGCACACGGCGGCGGCGCCCGATCCGCGCCTTGTGCGACGGGGCATCCCGGCCGCCGCCCTCCGGGCCCCGTACGGACATTGACCGGCCGTCATGCCGCTGACGCGCTGACCCGCAGGAGCTGTCCCGGCAGGAGCCATCCAGGCGTCCGTCCCGACGGGCGGGCGCCGCTCTGCCGCGTCGTGGGCCCTTGCCCCGGATCGGCGCGGTACGGCTCGACCGGGCCGCGCCGGTCCGGGGCTGACCGCTCACCACTGACTGCCCCCTACCGACCGCCCACTACTGACCACCCGCTCCCCGCCCTGCTCCCCCCGGATGCGCACCGCCCGCTCCCGCCCTCACCGGGCCCGTGCGCTCCCCGTCGCAGGCCGGGGCCCGCCCGTGACGGCGGGGCGGCCGGGTGCCGCCGGACCGGTGGCGTCCGGCCGGCTGCGGGAGTGGTCGGGGCACCGTGAATGTCGGTGGCGGTCAGTAGGGTGGTGTGCATGGCAGACCCCAGCAGCTATCGACCCAAGCCGGGACAGATCCCCGACTCGCCGGGGGTCTATAAGTTCCGCGACGAGCACGGCCGGGTCATCTACGTCGGCAAGGCCAAGAGCCTGCGCCAGCGCCTGGCCAGTTACTTCCAGGACCTGGCCGGCCTCCATCCGCGTACCCGCACGATGGTCACCACCGCCGCCGCCGTGGAATGGACCGTGGTCTCCACCGAGGTCGAGGCGCTCCAGCTCGAATACACCTGGATCAAGGAGTTCGACCCCCGCTTCAACGTCAAGTACCGCGACGACAAGAGCTATCCGTATCTGGCGGTGACCCTCAACGAGGAGTTCCCGCGCGTCCAGGTCATGCGCGGTGCCAAGAAGAAGGGCGTGCGCTATTTCGGGCCCTACGGCCACGCCTGGGCCATCCGCGAGACGGTCGATCTGATGCTGCGGGTCTTCCCGGTGCGCACCTGCTCCGCCGGTGTCTTCAAGCGCTCCGCCCAGATCGGCCGCCCCTGCCTGCTCGGCTACATCGGCAAGTGCTCGGCCCCCTGCGTCGAGCGCATCTCCGCCGCGGACCACCGCGAACTCGCCGAGGAATTCTGCGACTTCATGGCCGGCCGCACCGGCGCCTACCTCCGCCGCCTGGAGCGGCAGATGCAGGAGGCCGCCGAGGAGATGGAGTACGAGCGCGCCGCCCGGCTGCGGGACGACATAGGGGCGCTCAAGCGGGCCATGGAGAAGAGCGCCGTGGTCCTCGCCGACGCCACCGACGCCGATCTGATCGCCGTCGCCGAGGACGAACTCGAAGCCGCCGTCCAGATCTTCCACGTCCGCGGCGGCCGGGTCCGCGGCCAGCGGGGCTGGGTCACCGACAAGGTGGAGGCCGTCACCACCGGCGATCTCGTCGAACACGCCCTCCAGCAGTTGTACGGCGAGGAGCAGGGCGACGCCGTCCCCAAGGAGGTCCTGGTCCCGGCGCTGCCCGAGCCCGTCGAGCCGGTCGCGCAGTGGCTCTCGCACCGTCGCGGCTCCCAGGTCTCGCTGCGGATTCCGCAGCGCGGCGACAAGAAGGACCTGATGGCCACGGTCGGCCGCAACGCCCAGCAGGCGCTGGCGCTGCACAAGACCAAGCGCGCCTCCGACCTGACCACCCGCTCCCGCGCGCTGGAGGAGATCGCCGAGGCGCTCGGCCTTGATTCGGTGCCGCTGCGCATCGAGTGCTTCGACATCTCCCACCTCCAGGGCGACGACGTCGTCGCCTCGATGGTGGTGTTCGAGGACGGCCTCGCCCGCAAGAGCGAGTACCGCCGCTTCCAGATCAAGGGCCGGGTGGGCGACGAGCAGGTCTGGCACGGCCAGGGCCAGGACGACGTCCGCTCCATGCACGAGGTCACCGCTCGCCGCTTCCGGCGCTATCTCCAGGAGAAGCAGCGGTCCGGCGAGTGGACGGAGGAGCCGGCCGAGGACGCCCCCGTGGAGGCCGACGGCCCCATGGAGCCGGGGGCCGGCCGCCCCGTCGACGAGGACGGCCGCCCCAAGCGGTTCGCCTACCCGCCCCAGCTCGTGGTCGTCGACGGCGGCGCCCCGCAGGTCGCGGCCGCCCGCCGGGCCCTGGACGAGCTCGGCATCGACGACGTCGCCGTCTGCGGCCTGGCCAAGCGCCTCGAAGAGGTCTGGCTGCCCGGGGAGGACGACCCGGTGGTCCTGCCGCGTAGCAGCGAGGGCCTCTACCTCCTCCAGCGCGTCCGTGACGAGGCGCACCGCTTCGCCCTCCGATATCAGCGCACCAAGCGTGGCAAGCGGCTGAAGGCCTCCCCACTGGACGCCGTCGCCGGGCTGGGCGACACCCGCCGCCAGGCCCTGCTCAAGCACTTCGGCTCGCTGAAGAAGCTGCGGGCCGCGACGGTCGACGAGATCTGTGAGGTCCCGGGCGTCGGCCGCAAGACCGCCGAGACGGTCGTCGCGGCGCTGGCCGGGGCGGCACCGTCCGCCCCCGCGGTGAACACCGCCACAGGAGAGATCATTGAGGATGACGGGGCCCCACCGGCCGCGTTGTCGGCAGAACGGGGGCAGGAACGATGAGTACACCGCACGAAGCGCAGGAACCCGAAAGAGACGGTGCAGAGGTGAACACGGGCACGACCGATCAGGGCGAGAGCGCCGCGATTCCCGAGTTGGTGATCATCTCCGGGATGTCCGGCGCCGGCCGCAGTACGGCAGCGAAGTGCCTGGAGGACCTCGGCTGGTTCGTCGTCGACAACATCCCGCCCGAGCTGATCGCGCCGATGGTCGAGCTGGGCGCCCGCTCGCAGGGCAATGTCGCCCGGATCGCGGTCGTCGTCGACGTCCGCGGCCGCCGGTTCTTCGCCAACCTCAAGGAATCGCTGGCCACCCTCGACGCGCAGAACGTCAAGCGCCGCATCGTCTTCCTGGAGTCCTCCGACGAGGCCCTGGTGCGCCGCTTCGAGTCGGTGCGCCGCCCGCACCCCCTCCAGGGCGACGGCCGGATCGTCGACGGCATCGCCGCCGAGCGCGATCTGCTGCGCGAGCTGCGCGGCGACGCCGACCTGGTCATCGACACCTCCAGCCTCAACGTCCATGAGCTGCGCGCCAAGATGGACGCCCAGTTCGCCGGCGAAGAGGTCCCCGAGCTGCGCGCCACGGTCATGTCCTTCGGCTTCAAATACGGCCTGCCGGTCGACGCCGACATGGTCATCGACTGCCGCTTCATCCCCAACCCGCACTGGGTCCCGGAGCTGCGCCCCTTCACGGGGCTCAACGACGAGGTCTCCAGCTATGTCTTCAGCCAGCCCGGCTCCAAGGAGTTCCTGGACGGCTACGCCGAGCTGCTGCGGATCGTCGCGGAGGGCTACCGCCGGGAGGGCAAGCGCTATGTGACCATCGCCGTGGGCTGCACGGGCGGCAAGCACCGCAGTGTGGCGATGTCCGAGAAGCTCGCCCGCCGTCTGGTCTCCGAAGGGGTGGAAACGGTCGTCGTCCACCGGGACATGGGGCGCGAGTGAGCGGGCGCACCACTCCCCGGCTGCGCCGGGTCCGCCGCTTCGTCTCCAGCGCGCGGACGACGAAGGGCGCCACCCCCAAGGTGGTCGCGCTGGGCGGCGGCATGGGCCTGTCCGCCTCGCTGGCCGCGCTGCGCCGTATCACCGGTGATCTGACCGCCGTGGTCACGGTCGCCGACGACGGCGGCTCCAGCGGCCGCCTGCGCGACGAGCTGGGCGTCCTGCCGCCCGGCGATCTGCGCAAGGCGCTGGCCGCCCTCTGCGGCGACGACGACTGGGGCCAGACCTGGTCCCGGGTGATCCAGCACCGTTTCCAGAGCGAAGGGGAGCTCCACGACCACGCGGTCGGCAATCTGCTGATCGTCGCGCTGTGGGAGCAGCTCGGCGATCATGTCCAGGCGCTCGACCTGGTCGGCAAGTTGCTCGGCGCGCACGGCCGGGTGCTGCCGATGTCGGCGGTGCCCCTGGAGCTCCAGGCGCAGGTCAAGGGGCATGACGCGGACCGCCCGGACGAGATCTCCACGGTCCGCGGCCAGGCCACCGTCGCGCTCACCCGCGGCGAGGTGCAGTCCGTCCATGTGGTCCCCGAGGACCCGCCGGCCGTTCCCGAGGCGGTGGCCGCGGTGCGTGACGCCGACTGGGTGGTGCTCGGCCCCGGGTCCTGGTTCTCCTCGGTGATCCCGCATCTGCTGGTGCCGGAGCTGCGCGAGGCCCTGGAGGAGACCAAGGCCCGAAAGGTCCTTTCGCTCAACCTTGCGCCCCAACCGGGCGAAACCGATGGCTTCTCCCCGCAGCGTCATTTGGAGGTTTTGGCCCGACACGCCCCTAAACTCGCCTTCGACGTGGTGCTGGCCGACAAGGCCGCCGTGCCCGACCTCGATGGCCTGACCACTGCCGCAAAGCAGCTGGTCGGCAGCGAGGTCGAGCTGGCGGCGGTCGCCGCACAAGGAGACGACGCCCGGTCGAACGCCGGGGGAGCCCCCGACCGGCACGACCCGGAGCTGCTGGCAGCCGCGTACGACCGTATTTTTCGGATGCATGGAAGGATCGGCCCATGGCGATGACGGCAGCGGTGAAGGATGAAATCTCCCGGCTCCCCGTCACCCGGACCTGCTGCCGGAAGTCGGAGGTCTCGTCGATCCTGCGGTTCGCGGGCGGTCTGCATCTGGTGAGCGGACGCATCGTGATCGAGGCGGAGCTGGACACCGGCATTGCCGCCCGTCGGCTGCGCAAGGACATCCTGGAGATCTTCGGGCACAGCTCCGACCTGGTGGTGATGGCCCCCGGCGGGCTGCGGCGCGGCAGCCGCTACGTGGTCCGGGTCGTGGCCGGCGGTGATCAGCTGGCCCGGCAGACCGGCCTGGTGGACGGCCGCGGCCGCCCGATCCGCGGCCTGCCCCCACAGGTCGTCTCCGGCGCGACCTGCGACGCCGAGGCGGCCTGGCGCGGGGCCTTCCTGGCTCATGGCTCGCTGACCGAGCCCGGCCGCTCCTCGTCGCTGGAGGTCACCTGCCCCGGGCCCGAGGCGGCGCTCGCGCTGGTCGGCGCCGCCCGCCGCCTCGGCATCGGCGCCAAGGCCCGCGAGGTACGCGGCGTGGACCGCGTCGTCGTCCGTGACGGTGATGCGATCGGCGCCCTGCTGACGCGGCTCGGGGCCCACGAGTCGGTGCTCGCGTGGGAGGAGCGGCGGATGCGCCGCGAGGTCCGCGCCACCGCCAACCGCCTGGCCAACTTCGACGACGCCAACCTCCGCCGCTCGGCGCGCGCCGCGGTCGCCGCGGGCGCCCGGGTGCAGCGCGCCCTGGAGATCCTCGGCGAGGAGGTCCCCGAGCACCTCGCCGCGGCCGGCCGGCTGCGCATGGAGCACAAGCAGGCCTCGCTGGAGGAGCTGGGCGCCCTCGCGGACCCGCCGCTGACCAAGGACGCCGTCGCCGGCCGGATCCGCCGCCTGCTGGCGATGGCCGACAAGCGGGCCCAGGACCTCGGCATCCCCGGCACGGAATCCAATCTCACCGAGGAGCTCGCCGAGGGCATGGTCGGCTGACGGCTCGCTGCTGCGGACGCCCCCGGCGTCCCTTCGTGCCGCTGAGGTCACTCCCGATCCGATGCTGTCGGGGGAGGCATGGACGGCCGCCGAAGGGCACTGCCGGGGGCGCTCGTTTGAGGCATCAGGGGCCCGTTTGTCAATGTCACGTACGTCTCTCTTTGGGGGTAGGGTCGGAGGCGGTCGGGGACAGCCCATACAGCTCGCCGGTAACTCATCGGCGTACCTAACGAGGAGATCGGTTCGTGACGATCCGCGTAGGCATCAACGGATTCGGCCGCATTGGTCGCAACTACTTCCGCGCGCTCCTGGAGCAGGGCGCGGACATCGAGATCGTCGGTGTCAACGACCTGACCGACAACGCCACTCTGGTTCACCTGCTGAAGTACGACACCATCCTGGGTCGTCTCAAGCAGGACGTCAGCCACACCGACGACACCATCACGGTCGGCAACCAGACCTTCAAGACGATGGCCGAGCGCGACCCGGCCAACCTCCCCTGGGCGGAGCTGGGCGCCGACATCGTCATCGAGTCGACCGGCATCTTCACCAAGAAGGCCGACGCCGAGAAGCACCTCCAGGCCGGCGCCAAGAAGGTCCTGATCTCCGCGCCCGCCAAGGACGAGGACATCACGATCGTGATGGGCGTCAACAACGACAAGTACGACGCGGCCAAGCACCACGTCATCTCCAACGCCTCCTGCACCACCAACTGTGTGGCGCCGATGGCCAAGGTTCTCGACGAGAACTTCGGCATCGTCAAGGGCCTGATGACCACGGTCCACGCGTACACCAACGACCAGCGGATCCTGGACTTCCCGCACAGCGACCTGCGCCGCGCCCGCGCCGCCGCGGAGAACATCATCCCGACCTCGACGGGTGCCGCCAAGGCCACCGCCCTGGTCCTCCCGCAGCTCAAGGGCAAGCTGGACGGCATCGCCATGCGCGTGCCGGTCCCCACCGGCTCGGTCACCGACCTGGTCCTGGAGCTGGACCGCGAGGTCACCAAGGACGAGATCAACACCGCCTTCCAGAAGGCCGCCGAGGGCCAGCTCAAGGGCATTCTCGAGTACACCGAGGACCCGATCGTCTCCTCGGACATCGTGAACTTCCCGGCCTCCTGCACCTTCGACTCGAAGCTGACGATGTCCCAGGGCAAGCAGGTCAAGGTCGTCGGCTGGTACGACAACGAGTGGGGTTACTCCAACCGCCTGGTGGACCTGACCACCTTCGTCGGCGGCCAGCTCTGACCTCTGGTTCACACCCGAGGCACCGCGAGATGTGAGGACGGGGCTCGTACGACGCGAGGAAGCGTCGTACGGGCCCCGTTCCGCGACCTACCGACCCATGTGATGGAGTCACTCCTCATGAAGACGATCGACGACCTTCAGGTAGCGGGCAAGCGCGTCTTTGTCCGTGCCGATCTGAACGTGCCGCTGGACGGCACCACCATTACCGACGACGGCCGGATCCGCGCCGTCGCCCCGACGATCGCCAAGCTCGTCGAGCGCGGCGCCAAGGTGATCGTCGCCTCCCACCTGGGCCGTCCCAAGGGCGCCCCGGACCCGGCCTTCTCGCTTGCCCCCGCGGCCACACGGCTGGGTGAAATCCTCGGTCAGGACGTGGCGTTCGCGACGGACACGGTCGGCGAGTCCGCCGCGGCCGTGACCGCCGGCCTGGCGGACGGCCAGGTCGCCGTGCTGGAGAACCTCCGCTTCAACGCGGGCGAGACCAGCAAGGACGACGCCGAGCGCGGCGCCTTCGCCGACCGGCTCGCCGCCCTCGCCGACCTGTACGTGGGCGATGGCTTCGGCGCCGTGCACCGCAAGCACGCCTCCGTCTACGACCTGCCGAAGCGCCTTCCGCACGCCGCCGGCGACCTGATCGCCACCGAGGTCGGCGTCCTGAAGAAGCTCACCGAGGACGTCAAGCGCCCGTACGCCGTCGCGCTCGGCGGGGCCAAGGTCTCCGACAAGCTCGCCGTCATCGACCAGCTGATCGAGAAGGCCGACCGCATCCTGGTCGGCGGCGGGATGGCCTACACCTTCCTCAAGGCCAAGGGCCACGAGGTCGGCATCTCGCTGCTCCAGGAAGACCAGGTGCCGGCCTGCCTGGAGTACCTGGCGCGGGCCGAGAAGCGCGGCGTGGAGTTCGTCCTCCCCGTCGACGTCCTGGTGGCGTCCGAGTTCCCGGACCTGAAGACCAAGGCCCCGGCGCACCCCCAGACCGTCGCCGCGGACGCCATTCCGGCCGACAAGGAGGGCCTGGACATCGGCCCGAAGACCCGCGAGCTCTACGCCGCGAAGCTCGCCGACGCGGGCACGGTCTTCTGGAACGGCCCGATGGGCGTCTTCGAGCACCCGGACTACGCGGGCGGCACCCGGGCCGTCGCGCAGGCCCTGCTGGACTCGGACGCCTTCACCGTCGTCGGTGGCGGTGACAGTGCCGCCGCGGTCCGGCTGCTGGGCTTCGACGAGAATGCTTTCGGCCATATCTCGACCGGCGGCGGCGCCAGCCTCGAATACCTCGAGGGTAAGACGCTCCCCGGCCTCGCCGCTCTGGAGGACTGAACATCGTGACTGACCGCACCCCGCTGATGGCGGGCAACTGGAAGATGAACCTCAACCACCTCGAGGCCATCGCACACGTCCAGAAGCTCGCCTTCGCCCTTGCCGACAAGGACTTCGACGCCGTAGAGGTCGCGGTCCTGCCGCCCTTCACCGACCTGCGGTCGGTGCAGACGCTGGTCGACGGCGACAAGCTCAAGATCAAGTATGGCGCCCAGGACATCTCCGCGCACGACTCCGGTGCCTACACCGGTGAGATCTCCGGCCCGATGCTGGCCAAGCTCAAGTGCGCGTACGTGGCCATCGGCCACAGCGAGCGCCGCCAGTACCACGGCGAGAACGAAGAGATCTGCAACGCCAAGGTCAAGGCCGCGTTCAAGCACGGTCTCACCCCGATCCTCTGCGTCGGCGAGGGCCTGGACGTGCGCAAGGCCGGCCACCAGGTCGCGCACACCCTCGCCCAGGTCGACGGCGGTCTGGCGGACATCCCGGCCGAGCAGGCCGAGACGATCGTGATCGCCTACGAGCCGGTGTGGGCCATCGGCACCGGCGAGGTCGCCACCCCCGAGGACGCGCAGGAGGTCTGCGGTGCCATCCGCGGCCGTCTCGCGGAGCTCTACAGCCAGGAGCTGGCCGACAAGGTCCGCATCCAGTACGGCGGCTCCGTCAAGTCCGGCAACGTCGCCGCGATCATGGCGCAGCCCGACGTCGACGGCGCGCTGATCGGTGGCGCGGCGCTGGACGCCGACGAATTCGTGAAGATCGTCCGCTTCCGCGACCAGTAGCCGCTATGACGAGGGGGAGCCCTCGTCGTACCCTGTCGGGGCCGGGACCGGTGCAGCAGCGCCGACCCCGGCCCCGCACCATCTGTTCCACAGACAGTGATCCATACGTCCGTCCGTCAGTCCTAGAGAGTTGGTCCAGCCGTGGTCATCGGGTTCTCGATCGCCCTCATCGTCTTCAGCCTGCTGCTGATGATGCTGGTGCTCATGCACAAGGGAAAGGGCGGCGGCCTGTCCGACATGTTCGGTGGCGGCATGCAGTCCTCGGTCGGTGGCTCCTCGGTCGCCGAGCGTAACCTCGACCGCATCACCATCGTGGTCGGTCTGCTGTGGTTCGCCTGCATCGTCGTGCTCGGCATCCTGATGAAGCTCGGCAACTGACAAGGCGTCGGAGGCGCGGCCTATCATGAGGGTGGCGTCCTCGGACGGGTAACTCCAGCCACTGGACGCGCGTTGGGCCTTACGTAGACTGGGGCGTTCCGCAGCGCAGCTGCTGCGAGAGGCTGTGCAGCACCATTACGCAGGGAGTTACGACCGTGGCAAGTGGCAACGCGATCCGAGGAAGTCGGGTCGGGGCGGGGCCGATGGGGGAGGCCGAGCGCGGCGAGTCCGCGCCGCGCACCCGCATCTCCTTCTGGTGCTCCAATGGGCACGAGACGCAGCCCAGCTTCGCCGGCGATGCGCAGGTTCCGGACACCTGGGACTGCCCGCGCTGTGGTTTCCCGGCAGGCAAGGACCGGGAAAGCCCGCCGGACCCGCCGCGCACCGAGCCGTACAAGACCCACCTCGCCTATGTCCGGGAGCGCCGCAGCGACGCCGACGGTGAGGCGATCCTCGCGGAGGCGCTCGCCAAGCTCCGCGGCGAGATCTGACGGCGCACCACACACACCGGCCGGCCCGGCCGGAGGGGACAGCACCCTCCGGCCGGGCCGGCCGCGTACGGGCGCCCTCGTAGGTCGGCCCGTCAACTCCGGGCGCAGAGGGGGAAGCGGATGCGGCGGCTGCTCGGGGGCCCACTGTCAGTGGTCGCCCGTACCGTTTTCCGTATGCGCACGATGCGGACGGGGCGGGACGACGAGCAGGGTGCCGGTGCGCCGACACCTGTTCTTCAGGCCGCCGACAGCGCCTCGTCCGGCGGTGGACAGATACTTCCTACCGCGCGCTGATCAATTAGGTTGGGAGACGGCGGGGCCGCTACGAGACGAAGAAGGCAGATGTCCGAGATGAACGCAGAAGGCCGCAGCAGGCTCGACCAGTTGCCCGAGTGGACCGCGCTGGGCAAGCACCGCGAGCAGCTGGGGAAGGTGCATCTGCGCGAGCTGTTCGAGCGGGATCCGGGGCGTGCCGAGCGCTACACCCTCCAGGTGGGCGAGCTGCACCTCGACTACTCCAAGCACCTGGTCACCGACGAGACCCTGCGGCTGCTGGGTGAACTCGCCACGGCGGCCGGCGTGGCGGAGTTGCGGGACGCGATGTTCCGCGGCGAAAAGATCAACATCACCGAGCGGCGCTCCGTGCTGCACACCGCGCTGCGCGCGCCCGGCTCGGCGGTCATCAAGAGCGACGGGGAGAACGTCACCCCCGCGGTGCAGTCCGTCCTGACGAAGATGGGCACCTTCGCCGACCGGGTCCGCTCGGGCGACTGGAAGGGCCACACCGGCAAGCGCATCAAGACCGTCGTCAACATCGGTATCGGCGGCTCCGACCTGGGCCCGGCGATGGCGTTCGAGGCGCTGCGTGCCTACACCCACCGGGACATGCAGTTCCGCTTCGTCTCCAATGTGGACGGTGCCGATCTGCACGAGGCGGTCCGCGATCTGGACCCGGCCGAGACGCTGTTCATCATCGCCTCGAAGACCTTCACCACCATCGAGACCATCACCAATGCCACGTCGGCCCGCGACTGGCTGCTGAGCGGGCTGGGTGCCGAGGGGGCAGCGGCCGTCGCCCAGCACTTCGTGGCGCTGTCGACCAACGCCGAGAAGGTGACGGAGTTCGGCATCAACCCGGACAACATGTTCGAGTTCTGGGACTGGGTCGGCGGCCGTTACTCCTTCGACTCCGCCATCGGCCTGTCGCTGATGGTCGCGATCGGCCACGAGCGGTTCCGTGAGATGCTGGCGGGCTTCCACCTCGTCGACGAGCACTTCTGCTCCGCCCCGCTGCACGAGAACGCCCCGATGCTGCTGGGCCTGCTGGGCATCTGGTACGGCAACTTCTGGGACGCCCAGTCCCACGCCGTGCTGCCCTACAGCCACTACCTCTCCAAGTTCACCGCGTATCTCCAGCAGTTGGACATGGAGTCCAACGGCAAGTCGGTGGACCGCGACGGACACCGGGTCACCTGGCAGACCGGCCCCGTCGTCTGGGGCACGCCGGGCACCAACGGTCAGCACGCCTACTACCAGCTGCTCCATCAGGGCACCAAGCTGATCCCGGCCGACCTCCTCGGCTTCGCCGAGCCGGTCGCCGATCTGCAACCCGGCCTGGTGCCCCAGCACGACCTGCTGATGGCCAACCTCTTCGCCCAGGGCCAGGCGCTGGCCTTCGGCAAGACGCCGGACGAGGTGCGGGCCGAGGGCGTGGCCGAGGAACTGGTCCCGCACAAGACCTTCCCGGGCAACCGCCCCACCACCACCATCCTGGCCAAGGAGCTCAGCCCGTCCGTGCTGGGCCAGTTGATCGCCCTCTATGAGCACAAGGTGTTCGTCCAGGGCGCGGTCTGGAACATCGACTCCTTCGACCAGTGGGGCGTGGAGCTGGGCAAGGTCCTGGCCAAGCGGGTCGAGCCGGCGCTGACCGACGGCGCCGAGGTGCCGGGGCTGGACGCCTCGACGGCCGGACTGGTCGCCAAGTACCGTGCACTGCGCGGGCGTTGATCCGGAAGGGTCCCGCCGGCGCGCTGCCGTGACGCCGAAGGCCCCGCACCCCCTGAGAGGGGGGCGGGGCCTTCGTGTTGCCGGGACGGACCGCTCGGGACGGACCGTTGGGCCGGATCGCTCGGGACCGGACCGCTCAGGCCGAGGCCGGCGGGTAGAGCCCGCGCGGCAGCTGTGCCGCCGCCGCCTCGTCCAGCAGCCACAGCGTCCGGCTGCGGCCGCGGGCACCGGCCGCCGGGGCCTGGACCTCGCCGGCGCCGGACAGCGCGATGGCCGCGGCGTTGGCCTTGTCCGCGCCGGCCGCCAGCAGCCAGACCTCCCGCGCCGCACGGATCGCGGGCAGGGTCAGCGAGGTACGGGTCGGCGGCGGCTTCGGCGCACCGTGCACGCCGACCACCGTCCGCTCCTGCTCGTAGACGGCCGGCAGCTCCGGGAAGAGCGAGGCGACATGCGTGTCCGGGCCGACGCCCAGCAGCAGTACGTCGAAGGACGGCACCGGGCCGTGGTCCTCGGGCCCCGCGGCGGCGGCGAGTTCGTCCGCGTACGCCTCGGCGGCGGCGTCGGCGTCCTTGCCGTACCGGCCGTCCGAGGGGGGCATCGGATGCACCCGGGCCGGATTCAGCGGGACGCTGTCCAGCAGCACCTCCCGGGCCTGGGTGTAGTTGCGCTCCGGATCGCCGTCCGGAGCGAACCGCTCGTCGCCCCACCACAGATCGAGCCGGGTCCAGTCCACCGCGTCCCGCGCGGGCGCCTCGGCGACGGCCGCGAGCAGCCCGTTGCCGTTGCGCCCGCCGGTCAGCACCACGGAGGCGGAGCCGCGGGCGGCCTGGGCGTCCACGATCTTGGTGATCAGCCGGGCCGCCGCCGCCTTGGCCATCAGCTCCTTGTCGCGGTGGACGACAACCTGCGGAGCACTCACTTGGCGGCTGCCTTCTTGGCGGGCGCCTTCTTCGCCGCGGGCTTGGCCGCGGCGCTCCCGGCCGCCGCCGGCTCCCCGGCCGCCGACGCGGAGTCCTTGCCCTCACCGAGCCGGTCCACGCCGTACTTGAGCGCGGCGGCGTAGATGTCGTCCGGGTCGAGCCGGCGCAGCTCCTCGGCGAGCAGCTCCGCGGTGTCCCGCCGCTTGAGCGCCACCGCACGGTCCGGCTGGTGGGGCGTGCAGAGCGTGGCCAGCGAGCCGTCCGGGCGGTCCAGCACGATCGAGCCGATGCTGGACTCCATCCGTACGGCGGTCAGACCGGGGCCGCCGGACACCTTGCGGGTGACCGGAACCTTCAGCCGGTCGGCCAGCCACATGGCGAGCAGCTCGCAGCTGGGGTTGAACTCCTCGCCCTCGACCTCGGCCGAACTCACCGTGCACGGGGCCTGGTCGAGCGCCGCAGCCAGCATCGAGCGCCACGGCGTGATCCGCGTCCAGGACAGATCGGTGTCGCCCGGCGTGTAGGTCTCCGCGCGGGCGGACAGCTCCCGTACGGGCTGCTCGGCGGCGTAGGCGTCGGTGACCCGGCGCTGGGCCAGCGCACCGAGCGGGTCCTTGGCGGGGTCCAGCGGGGCGTTCACCGCCCACCAGACCACGACCGGGGCATCCGGCAGCAGCAGCGGCAGCACCACGGACTGGGCGTGGTCGATGACCTCGCCGTAGAGCCGGAGTATGACCGTCTCGCCGGTGCCGGCGTCCGTGCCGACCCGTACCTCGGCGTCCAGGCGGGCCTTGGCGCGGTCGCGCGGCGACCGGCTGACCCGCTTGATGACGACGAGGGTGCGGGAGGGGTGCTCACGCGACGCCTCGGTGGCCGCCTTGAGGGCGTCGTAGGCGTTCTCCTCGTCGGTGACGATGACGAGGGTGAGCACCATGCCGATGGCGGGCGTGCCGACGGCACGACGGCCCTGGACCAGCGCCTTGTTGATCTTGCTGGACGTGGTTTCCGTCAGATCGATCTTCATGGCCGGCGCCAGCTCCGTCCGTCTCGTGCGAGCATTTCGTCCGCCTCGGTGGGACCCCAGGTGCCTGCCGGATACTGCGCGGGCTTGCCGTGCTTCTCCCAGTACACCTCGATCGGGTCGAGGATCCGCCAGGACTGTTCGACCTCCTCCAGTCGCGGGAAGAGGTTGGCGTCCCCCAGCAGAACGTCCAGGATCAGGCGCTCGTACGCCTCGGGGCTGGACTCCGTGAAGGACTCGCCGTAGGCGAAGTCCATCGAGACGTCCCGCACCTCCATCGAGGTGCCGGGCACCTTCGAACCGAACCGCACGGTCACGCCCTCGTCCGGCTGCACCCGGATGACCAGGGCGTTCTGCCCCAGCTCCTCGGTGGCGGTGTGGTCGAAGGGGGAGTGCGGGGCGCGCTGGAAGACCACCGCGATCTCGGTGACCCGGCGGCCCAGGCGCTTGCCGGTGCGCAGGTAGAAGGGGACGCCCGCCCAGCGGCGGTTGTCGATCTGCAGCTTGATCGCGGCGTAGGTGTCGGTCTTCGACTTGGGGTCGATGCCGTCTTCCTCCAGGTAGCCGACGGCCTTCTCGCCGCCCTGCCAGCCCGCCGCGTACTGCCCCCGGACGGTCTCCTTGCCGAGATCCTTGGGGATCTTGACCGCACCCAGCACCTTGGTCTTCTCCGCGACCAGCGCGTCCGCTTCGAAGGAGGCCGGCTCCTCCATGGCGGTCAGCGCGAGCAGCTGGAGGAGGTGGTTCTGGATGACGTCCCGGGCGGCGCCGATGCCGTCGTAGTAGCCGGCCCGGCCTCCGATGCCGATGTCCTCGGCCATGGTGATCTGGACGTGGTCGACATAGCTGCGGTTCCACAGCGGCTCGAACATCGTGTTGGCGAAGCGCAGCGCCAGGATGTTCTGGACCGTCTCCTTGCCCAGGTAGTGGTCGATCCGGAAGACCTCGTTCGTCGGGAAGACCTCGTGGACGATCCGGTTGAGCTCCTGGGCGCTCTCCAGGTTGTGTCCGAAGGGCTTCTCGATGACGGCGCGGCGCCAGGAGCCCTCCTTCTGGTCGGCCAGCCCGTGCTTCTTCAGCTGCTGGACGACCTTGGGGAAGAACTTCGGCGGCACCGAGAGGTAGAAGGCGAAGTTGCCGCCGGTGCCCTGGGCCTTGTCGAGCTCGTTTATCGTCTCCTTGAGCGTCTTGAAGGCCTCGTCGTCGTCGAAGGTGCCCTGGACGAAGCGGCATCCCTGGACCAGCTGCTGCCAGACCTCCTCGCGGAACGGCGTACGGGAGTGCTGCTTGACCGCCTCGTACACCTCCTGCGCGAAGTCCTCGTGCTCCCACTCGCGACGGGCGAACCCGATGAGCGAGAAGCCCGGCGGGAGCAGACCGCGGTTGGCCAGGTCGTAGACGGCAGGCATCAGCTTTTTACGGGACAAATCGCCCGTGACACCGAAGATGACCAGGCCCGACGGCCCCGCGATACGCGGGAGCCGTCGGTCTGCGGGGTCACGAAGCGGGTTGGCTCCGCGTGCATCGGACAAAGGAGATCAGCCCTCCGAGGGAGCGAGGCGCTTGAGCTCCGCCTCCGTCGACTTGAGCAGGTCAATCCAGGAGGCCTCGAACTTCTCCACGCCCTCGTCCTCCAGGACCTGCACGACATCGTCGTACGAGATCCCGAGCTCCGCGATCGCGTCGAGGTCGGCCTTGGCCGCGTCGTACCGGCCGCGGACGGTGTCACCGGTGATCTCGCCGCGGGCGGCGGTGGCCTCCAGGGTGGCCTCCGGCATGGTGTTGACCGTGCCCGGGGCGACCAGCTCGTCCACGTACAGCGTGTCCTTGAAGTCCGGGTCCTTGACGCCGGTCGAGGCCCACAGCGGACGCTGCTTGTGGGCGCCGGCCTTGTCGAGGGCGGCCCAGCGCTCCGAGGAGAAGACCTCCTCGTAGGCCTGGTAGGCCAACCGGGCGTTGGCCAGTGCGGCCTTGCCCTTGAGGGCCTTGGCCTCGTCCGAGCCCTGCTTCTCCAGGCGCTTGTCGATCTCGGTGTCCACACGGGAGACGAAGAACGACGCCACCGAACGGATCTGGGACAGGTCCAGGCCCGCGGCCTTGGCCTTCTCCAGGCCCGCGAGGTAGGCGTCCATGACCTCGCGGTAACGCTCCAGCGAGAAGATCAGCGTGACGTTGACGCTGATGCCCAGGCCGATGACCTCGGTGATCGCCGGGAGGCCCGCCTTGGTGGCCGGGATCTTGATCAGCGTGTTCGGACGGTCCACCAGCCAGGCCAGCTGCTTGGCCTCGGCGATGGTCGGCACGGTCTTGTGCGCCAGGCGGGGGTCGACCTCGATGGAGACCCGGCCGTCCTGGCCGCCGGTGGCGTCGAAGACCGGGCGCAGGATGTCGGCGGCGTCGCGGACGTCCGCCGTCGTGATCATGCGGATGGCTTCCTCGACGGTGACCTTGCGGGCGGCGAGGTCGGCGACCTGCTGCTGGTAGCCGTCGCCCGCGGAGATCGCCTTCTGGAAGATCGACGGGTTCGTCGTGACACCGACGACATGCTGCTGGTCGATCAGCTCTGCGAGGTTGCCGGACGTGATGCGCTTGCGCGACAGGTCGTCCAGCCAGATCGCGACGCCTTCGTCGGAGAGGCGCTTGAGTGCGTCTGTCATGGGTTCTGCATCTCCTACTTGTTGTGTACGGGCGTCAGCGCGCGGCGGCTTCCAGCGATTCCCGGGCGGCGGCGGCGACCGCGTCGGCGGTGAAGCCGAACTCGCGGAAGAGGACCTTGCCGTCGGCCGAGGCACCGAAGTGCTCCAGGGAGACGATGCGCCCGGCGTCACCGACAAAACGGTGCCAGGTCAGACCGATGCCGGCTTCGACGGCGACCCGGGCCTTCACGGACGGGGGAAGCACACGGTCGCGGTACGTCTGGTCCTGCTGGTCGAACCACTCGACCGACGGCATCGACACCACACGGGTGGGGATGCCCTCGGCCTGCAGCTGCTCGCGCGCGGCGCCGGCGAGCTGCACCTCGGAGCCCGTGCCGATCAGCACGACCTGCGGTGCGGCGTCCCCGTCGGCCCCTTCGGCCTCGAACAGCACGTAACCGCCCTTGGCGGCATCCTCGTTGGCCGGGTACGTCGGCACACCCTGACGGGTCAGCGCGAGGCCGTGCGGGGCCCCCACGCCGTACTCCTTCGTCCAGCGCTTGAGGATCTCGCGCCAGGCGATGGCGGTCTCGTTGGCGTCGGCCGGGCGGACGATGTTCAGGCCCGGGATGGCCCGCAGCGAGGCCAGGTGCTCGACCGGCTGGTGGGTCGGGCCGTCCTCGCCCAGACCGATGGAGTCGTGCGTCCACACGTACGTCACCGGAAGGTGCATCAGCGCGGACAGCCGGACGGCGTTGCGCATGTAGTCGGAGAACACCAGGAACGTGCCGCCGTAGACACGGGTGTTGCCGTGCAGCGTGATGCCGTTCATCTCCGCGGCCATGGAGTGCTCACGGATGCCGAAGTGGATCGTGCGGCCGTAGGGGTCGGCCTCCGGCAGCGGGTTGTCCGCCGGGAGGAACGAGGAGGTCTTGTCGATCGTGGTGTTGTTCGAGCCGGCCAGGTCGGCCGAGCCGCCCCACAGCTCCGGGATCACCGCGCCGAGGGCGTGCAGCACCTTGCCGGACGCGGCGCGGGTGGCCACGGACTTGCCCGTCTCGAACGCCGGGAGGTGGTCCTCCCAGCCCTGGGGCAGCTCGCCCGCGGCGATCCGGTCGAACTCCGCGGCGCGCTCCGGGTTGGCGGTGCGCCAGGCGGCGAAGGACTTCTCCCACTCCTTCTTGGCGTCCCGGCCGCGGTCGAGGGCGCCACGGGTGTGCTTGAGCACCTCGTCGCCGACGTCGAAGGACTTCTCGGGGTCGAAGCCCAGGACGCGCTTGGTGGCCGCGACCTCTTCCTCGCCCAGCGCCGAGCCGTGCGCGGCCTCGGTGTTCTGGGCGTGCGGGGCCGGCCAGGCGATGATCGAGCGCATCGCGATGAACGACGGGCGGCCGGTCTCGGCCTTGGCGGCCTCCAGGGCCCGGGCCAGACCGACCGGGTCCAGGTCGCCGTTGGGCAGCTGCGCGACCCGCTGGACGTGCCAGCCGTAGGCCTCGTAGCGCTTGACGGTGTCCTCGGAGACCGCGGTCTCGGTGTCACCCTCGATGGAGATGTGGTTGTCGTCCCACAGCAGGATGAGGTTGCCGAGCTTCTGGTGGCCCGCCAGGGAGGAGGCCTCGGCGGAGATGCCCTCCTGGAGGCAGCCGTCACCGGCGATGCAGTAGATGGTGTGGTCGAAGGGCGAGGTGCCCTCCGCCGCGTCCGGGTCGAACAGGCCGCGCTCGTAGCGCGACGCCATCGCCATGCCGACCGCGTTGGCGACGCCCTGGCCCAGCGGACCGGTCGTGGTCTCCACGCCGGTGGTGTGGCCGTACTCGGGGTGGCCGGGGGTCTTCGAGCCCCAGGTGCGGAACGCCTTCAGGTCGTCCAGCTCCAGGCCGTAGCCGGCGAGGTAGAGCTGGATGTAGAGGGTCAGGCTGGAGTGGCCCGCGGAGAGGACGAACCGGTCGCGGCCGGTCCAGTTCGCGTCCGCCGGGTCGTGCTGCATCAGCTTCTGGAAGAGAAGATAGGCGGCCGGCGCCAGGCTCATGGCCGTACCGGGATGGCCGTTACCGACCTTCTGCACGGAATCCATGGCCAGGACACGGACGGTATCCACCGCACGCTGGTCCAGTTCGGTCCACTCGAGATCTGTGGTGGTCGGCTTGGTGCTCACCCTGAGTCAGGGCTCCTCTCCACATGTCGAATGCCGCGGACGGTGTGCCCGCCAGGCGGTGTCGAGCCTACCCCCGCAAGTGCGTGCGTCTTTTCGACGCTCAGTCGAAGTTTCCGGCGCTCAGTCGGCGGGTGCGGGGCGGGCCGGCAGTCGCTCCGGGCAATCACATCGGGACCACGTGCCTTCCCGGCCCGGACCGACGGCCATACGACCAGACTGCCGGGCACCGGTCCGGTTCGCCTCCCGAACGCCGGGTGAACGGGCGCGGAAACGTACCCGGGAGCCCTCGCGCCCCGGCACCCAACACGACCCCACCCCCGCGAAGATCGCCGAATGGCCAACGTCTAAAGTGGCGTGGTACGCGCAAGCCCTTCCGTCCGGGTCGATACCGCCGAAGGAGCTTGCAGGCCTTATCTCTTCCGCGGCAGAGGCCGCTGATGTTACTTCCAGGGGTGTGCGTGACGGCCGTCGAATCCCGTCCTGCGGGTGGGGGCACCGCCCACGCCCACAAGGCTGAGGGCAAGCGTTCTCAGCTCCCCAGAAGTCCCGGTGACCGGCCGTTCGGGGCCCGGGTCCAGGCATTCGTGGCGCTGACCAAGCCACGGGTCATCGAGCTGCTGCTGATGACCACGGTGCCGGTGATGTTCCTGGCCGCCAAGGGCGTGCCCGATCTGTGGCTCGTCCTGGAGACCTGCATCGGCGGCTACCTCTCCGCCGGCGGCGCCGCGGCCTTCAACATGTACCTCGACCGTGACATCGACGCGCTGATGGACCGCACGTCCCAGCGGCCGCTGGTCACCGGCATGGTCTCGCCGCGCGAGTGCCTGGTGTTCGCGACTGCCCTCGCGGTCGGCTCCACCGCCTGGTTCTGGTTCCTCGTCAACCCGCTGTCGGCGATGCTGTCGCTCGGTGCGCTGCTTTTCTACGTCGTCGTTTACACGATGATCCTCAAGCGGCGCACCAGCCAGAACATCGTCTGGGGCGGTATCGCGGGCTGCATGCCGGTCTTCATCGGCTGGTCGTCGGTGACGAACTCGGTCTCCTGGGCCTCGTTCGTCCTCTTCCTGGTCATCTTCTTCTGGACGCCGCCGCACTACTGGCCGCTGTCGATGAAGGTCAAGGACGACTACGAGCGGGTCGGTGTGCCGATGCTGCCGGCCGTCGCGGGCAACAAGGTCGTCGCGCGCCAGATCGTCGCCTACAGCTGGGTGATGGTGGCCGTCTCCCTGCTGCTCCAGCCGCTGGGCTACACCGGCTGGTTCTACACCGCGGTCGCGCTCGTCTGCGGCGCCCTCTGGCTCAAGGAGGCGCACGGTCTGCAGTCCCGCGCCAAGGCCGGGATCACAGGCGCCAAGCTCAAGGAGATGCGGCTGTTCCACTGGTCCATCACCTATGTGTCGCTGCTGTTCGTCGCCGTCGCCGTGGATCCCTTCCTTCGCTGAGGGGTGTGGGGGATCACCCCCACAAAGAGCCGTACTCGCGGGTAGCATGCTGTTCATGGCAGACACCCAGCAGGCGGACGAGCAGGTGGAGACGGTGGCCGGCGCAGCGGCCGGAAAGCGGGCCGGCCGGCGCACGGCCAGGCTCGCCAAGGAGATCCGCGCCTTCGCCGCCACCCATGGCGGCAGCGCCGAAGGCCAGCTCGCGCACCTCGGCCGCGGCCGCATCCGGATCGCCCTCGTCGGGGCCAACGGCGAGTGGGGCAACCTCGTCGCGGACACCGCCGAATCCGCCAAGGCGGCCGCCGAGCAGGCCGGCCTCACGCTCCAGGAGGACTTCGACGGCGACCTCGCCGCCAGGGTCCGTACCGGCCGCTACGAGTGGTCCCGGATGGCGGGCATCCAGGTGGGCGGCCCGGCCAACGGCTGACGGCCGGCGCCCGGGCGCCGTGCGCCGGAGCGCACGCCGGAAGCGGAGCCCGCTACCTCACCACCGCCTCGGCCGTTAGGTTCACCGGGCGCGGCGCTCCGGCCACGCCCGGCGGGCTCACGGCGAGGAGGGGCGGATGGACGGTTCTCCACCGCTCATCGATCAGTACAGCCACGGCGCGGTGCACGGCGAGCTCGGCCTCGGCTCCTTCGAGAGCCACCTCGCCGCCGCGGTCGGCGCCCAGGGCCCGGCGCCCGCCGGCACCAGCTACTTCGACAGCGTCACCGGCCTGGCGATACGCCGCTGGTGCCCCCCGCTGCTCGGCCTGGAACCGCACTGCCCGCCCGCCCGCTACCTCGCCCGCCGGCGCGAGGTCGGGGCCTACCGCGCCGGACGGATACTGCTGCGCGGCTGCGGCATCGGCACGTTCCTGCTGGAGGCCGGCACCCCCAGCGAGCTGACCTCGGCCACCGAACTCGCCACCGCCGCCGAGGCCCCGGCCCACGAGGTCGTCCGGCTCGAACCGCTCGCCGAGCAGGTCGCCGACACCTCCGGCAGCGTCGACTCCTTCATCGGCTACACCGCCGAGGCCCTCTACGCCGCGGCCCAGCACGCCACCGCCTTCGCCTCCGGCGCCACCCACTGCGACGCCCATGCCCCGGAGGCCGGCGAGGTACGGCGCGCCGCGGACCGCTGGCTGCGTGGCCGCCGCCCCGGGCAGCGGCTCGGCGAGCCCGCACTCGTCCGGCATCTGTTGTGGAGCGCGGTGGCGACCGGTCTGCCGGTGCAGCTGCACTGCGCCGATCCGCAGCCGCTGGCGGCGTTCCTGCGGGCCACGGCCGGCATCGGCTCGGCTCTCGTCCTGCTGCCGGCCGTGCCGCACCACCGGCGGGCCGCGCAGCTCGCCGCGCTGCACGCCCATGTGTATGCGGACGCCGGCCCCCGCCCCGAGGAGACGCTGGGTCAGGCGCCGTTCGGCAAGCTGCTGTTCTCCTCCGGTGCCCGCGGGCTGCCCGAGCTGTACGTCACCGGCGCCCGGTTCTTCGCCCGCGCCATGGGCCGGCTCGTCCGGGAGTGGACCGACGAGGGGCTGTGCGGCGCCGAGGACGGGCGGCGGATCACGGAGATGGTGGGGTCGGGGACCGCACGCCGGGTCTACCGGCTGGACGCGCCGGCCATCTGAGAACCGGTCGCCCCGTGCTCGCCCGCGGGGGCGGGCACGCCGGGCTCCCCCTCCGGGAGCGGACCGCGGTCGCGCAGCGACATGGCCACCCGCAGCACACAGATCCACACCAGGGCCGAGCCCAGCATGTGCACCCCGATGACGAATTCGGGCAGGCCCGTGAAGTACTGGACATAGCCCACGACGCCCTGTGCGGCGAGGCAGCCGAACAGCTCCAGGACCCTGCGGCGCGGCGCGGCCGGTGCCGCGACGGCGCGCAGCGTGAACCACAGGGCGACGGTCAGGCCGATGACGATGTAGACGAAGTCGACGTGCAGCTGGGTGATCTCCTGCCAGTCCACCGCGATCCGGTGGACCTTGCGGGCGTCGCCGGCGTGCGGCCCCGCGCCGGTGACGACGGTGCCGATGACGGTGAGCGCGCCGGCCGCCGCCACCAGCAGCCAGGCCAGCTGCCGCACCGGCCGCGCGACCAGGGCATGCGGCTCCTCGTCGCCCTCGCCCGCCCGCTTCCAGGTCAGGACGGCGACCGTGAGCAGCCCCGTGGCCGCCAGGAAGTGCGCGCTGACGATGTACGGGTTCAGGCCGGTGAGGACCGTGATGCCGCCGATGACGGCGTTGGACATGACGAGCCAGAACTGCGCCCAGCCGAGGCGGGTGAGCGAGCGGCGCCGGGGGCTCCGGGCGCGGGCGGCGATGATGAACACCCCGATGACCACGCACAGCACATCGGTCAGCATGCGGTTGCCGAACTCGATGAGCCCGTTGATGCCCATCGCGGCGGTCGGCGTCAGGCTGTCCGGCGTGCACTTGGGCCAGGTCGAGCAGCCCAGTCCGGACTGGCTGAGCCGGACCGCGCCGCCCGTGACGACGATGATCACGGCCATCACGACGGTGGCCAGCGCGGCCCGCCGCACGAAGGCCGCGGACGGCTGCCAGCGGCGGGCGATCAGCTCAAGGGGATTCAGCGTGTTCGGCACGGGAGACATCGTAGGACGGTCCTTGTGCACGTTTTCACGAGGGGTCCCCGACCCGCCCGCCGCCACCTCCGCGGCCGGGCAGCGGCCCGCCGGCGGCTACTCCCAGCGGAAGAACTTCGCCGCCGCGCCCAGCCCGAGCACCGCCCAGACGGCGAGGATGCCCAGGTCGCTCCACGGCATCCCGGTGCCGTGCTGCAGCACGTCCCGCAGGCCGTCCGACAGGGCGGAGACCGGCAGGAACTGCAGGACGGACTGCGCCGCCGCCGGGAACTTGGCCAGCGGCACGATCACCCCGCCGCCGACGAGCAGCAGCAGGAAAACCAGGTTGGCGGCGGCCAGCGTCGCCTCGGCCTTCAGCGTCCCCGCCATGAGGAGACCCAGGCCCGAGAAGGCGGCCGTACCGAGGACGAGCAACAGCAGCACCGGCACCGGGCTGCCCTGCGGGGACCAGCCCAGCGCGAGCGCGATCACCGTCAGCAGCACGGTCTGCAGGACCTCGGTGACCAGCACCGCGCAGGTCTTGGCGGTCATCAGCGCCCAGCGGGGGAGCGGGGAGACGGCGAGCCGCTTGAGGACTCCGTAGCGGCGCTCGAAGCCGGTGGCGATGGCCTGGCCGGTGAACGCCGTGGACATCACGGCCAGCGCGAGGACGCCCGGCGCGAGGAAGTCCACCGGCTTTCCGGACCCCGTGTCGACGATGTCGACGGCGGAGAACAGCACCAGCAGCAGTGTCGGGATGACGACGGTCAGCAGCAGCTGCTCGCCGTTGCGCAGCAGCATCCGGGTCTCCAGCGCCGCCTGCGCCCGGATCATCCGGGACAGCGGCGCCGCGCCGGGCCGCGGGGTGAACGTGCCGGAAGCGACACCGGCTCCGGTGGCGGTCATGCGCGCAGCTCCTTGCCCGTGAGCTCCAGGAAGACGTCCTCCAGGGTGTGGCGTTCGACGGCTATCGCGTCGGGCATCACGCCGTTCTGGGCGCACCAGGAGGCGACGGTGGCCAGCAGTTGCGGGTTGACCTTGCCGTGCACCCGGTAGATGCCGGAGGCCGGCTCGGTGGCGGCGCTGTCCGCGGGCAGCGCCTTGAGGAGCGAGGCGAGGTCGAGGCCGGGGCGGCCGGTGAAGCGCAGGCTGTTCTCCGCGCCGCCGCGGCACAGCGCGTCCGGGCTGCCCTGGGCGATCACCCGGCCGCCGTCGATGATCGCGACATCGTCGGCGAGCTGCTCGGCCTCGTCCATGAAGTGGGTGGTCAGCACGGTGCTGACGCCGTCGGCGCGCAGCTCGTGTACGAGGTCCCAGGTGGCGTGCCGGGCCTGCGGGTCGAGTCCGGCCGTGGGCTCGTCGAGGAAGACCAGCTCGGGGCGGCCGACCACGGCCATCGCCAGCGCCAGACGTTGCTGCTGGCCGCCGGACAGCCGTCGGTACGGCGTCCGGCCGCAGCTGCCCAGGCCGAGCCGCTCGATCAGCATGCCCACGTCGAGGGGGTCGGCGTGCAGGGAGGCGGTGTGCCGCAGCATCTCCTCGGCCCGGGCGCCCGCATAGACGCCGCCGGACTGCAGCATCACACCGACGCGCGGCCGCAGCGCCGCGGCGTCCGCGACCGGGTCCAGACCCAGTACCCGGACGTGGCCGGCGTCCGGGCGGCGGTAGCCCTCGCAGGTCTCGATGGTGGTGGTCTTGCCGGCGCCGTTGGGGCCGAGCACGGCGGTCACCTCGCCGCGCCCGACGGTCAGGTCGAGTCCGTCCACGGCGGTCTTGGTGCCGTAGCGCTTGACCAGTCCGACGACCTCGACGGCAGGCTCTCGGCCAGGGGGCCGGGGGGCGCCCCCCGGAGAGGTGCTGGGCATGCCGGGCAGTCTACGGAGAGTGGCAGGGCGCTCTTCAACGGGGGCGTGGATGCGGAAGGGGCCGAGGTACGCAAAACGGCGGTGCGCGGCCGCACAATTTCCGCCGGCCCGCGCGCCCTGGTGCGCCCACGTCCGCGGCCGTCGGCCGGGCTCGTCCCGTTGCAGGTCGGAGGGGCATTCGAGAGTTCCGGCGGGTGCTTGAATTAGGTGAACCTAAGTGATAGAGGCCACCCGCCCGTGATCGGGACGAGGCTTGTATCGCTTTGACGAATTACGCAACAATGGCGTTGTGAAATACGCGAGCGAGGAGCAGGAAGGGCCCGCGGCCGAGCAGACCGCCGGGCCGGCCGCCTCCGCGCCCGAGCAGTCCGGACAGCCCGGGCAGGCAGGGCACCGCGCGGCCGGCGCCGGGCACCCCGCGGCGCCGCACGACGAACAGCAGGGCACCCGCAACAAGGTCGCCCGCTCAATCCTCGACCACGGTCCGTCCACCGCGGCCGAGCTGGCCCTCCGGCTGGAGCTGACCCAGGCGGCCGTCCGCCGTCATCTGGACGCGCTGGCCGCGGAGGGCGTCGTCGAGCCCCGCGAGAAGCGGGTCTACGGCACTCGTGGCCGCGGCCGCCCGGCCCGGGCCTTCGCCCTCACCGACTGCGGACGGGACGCCTTCGACCAGGCCTACGACCAGCTCGCCACCGACGCGCTGCGCTGGATCGCGCAGAGTGCGGGCGGCGGCGAAAAGGGCGAGGCGGCCGTTGCTGCCTTCGCCCGCGCCCGGCTCGCCGCCCAGGCGGAGGGCTACCGCAAGGAGGTCGAGGCCGCCGAGCCGCAGGCCCGTACCGAGGCCCTGGCGAAGGCATTGACCGCGGACGGGTACGCTGCTACGGCGCGCAGCGCGCCCAATCCCCAGCTCGGTGAACAGCTCTGCCAGCACCACTGCCCGGTCGCCCATGTCGCCGAGCAGTATCCGCAGCTGTGCGAGGCGGAGACCGAGGTCTTCTCCCGTTTGCTGGGGACCCATGTACAGCGGCTGGCCACCATCGCCCATGGCGACGGGGTGTGCACGACCTTCGTCCCGAAGGCCGGCGCCGGCAAGGCCGCTCACCGCACGCCACGCACCACCAAGACCACCACAGCATCTGCAAGCACGGCCGGGAGGAACCCCGCATGACGCTCCCCACGGAGACTGCTCACCCTGAGCTCGAGGGCCTGGGCAAGTACGAATACGGCTGGGCCGACTCCGACGTGGCCGGCGCCTCCGCCAAGCGCGGGCTCTCCGAGGCCGTCGTCCGCGACATCTCGGCGAAGAAGAACGAGCCGGAGTGGATGCTCAAGCTCCGCCTCAAGGGCCTGAAGCTGTTCGACAAGAAGCCCATGCCCAACTGGGGCTCGGACCTGTCCGGCATCGACTTCGACAACATCAAGTACTTCGTCCGCTCCACCGAGCAGCAGGCCGCCTCCTGGGAGGACCTGCCCGAGGACATCAAGAACACCTACGACAAGCTCGGCATCCCCGAGGCGGAGAAGCAGCGCCTGGTCGCCGGTGTCGCCGCGCAGTACGAGTCCGAGGTCGTCTACCACCAGATCCGTGAGGACCTGGAGGCGCAGGGCGTCCTCTTCCTGGACACCGACACCGCCCTCAAGGAGCACCCGGAGATCTTCCAGGAGTACTTCGGCACGGTCATCCCGGTCGGCGACAACAAGTTCGCGTCGCTGAACACCGCGGTGTGGTCCGGCGGCTCGTTCATCTACGTGCCCAAGGGTGTCCACGTCGACATCCCGCTGCAGGCCTACTTCCGGATCAACACCGAGAACATGGGCCAGTTCGAGCGGACGCTGATCATCGTCGACGAGGACGCCTACGTCCACTACGTCGAGGGCTGCACGGCGCCGATCTACAAGTCCGACTCGCTGCACTCCGCGGTCGTCGAGATCATCGTCAAGAAGGGCGGCCGCTGCCGCTACACGACCATTCAGAACTGGTCGAACAACGTCTACAACCTGGTCACCAAGCGTGCCGTCGCCTACGAGGGCGCGACCATGGAGTGGGTCGACGGCAACCTCGGCTCCAAGGTGACGATGAAGTACCCGGCGGTCTACCTGATGGGCGAGCACGCCAAGGGCGAGACCCTGTCCATCGCCTTCGCGGGCGAGGGCCAGCACCAGGACGCCGGCTCCAAGATGGTCCACATGGCGCCGAACACCTCCTCCAACATCGTCTCCAAGTCGGTGGCGCGAGGCGGCGGCCGCACCTCCTACCGCGGCCTGGTCGAGATCGGCGAGGGCGCCGCGGGCTCCAAGTCCAACGTGCTGTGTGACGCCCTGCTGGTGGACACCATCTCCCGTTCGGACACCTACCCCTACGTCGACGTCCGTGAGGACGACGTCTCCATGGGCCACGAGGCGACCGTCTCCAAGGTCAGCGAGGACCAGCTCTTCTACCTGATGGCGCGCGGCCTGTCGGAGGACGAGGCCATGGCGATGATCGTGCGCGGCTTCGTCGAGCCGATCGCCCGTGAGCTGCCGATGGAGTACGCCCTGGAGCTCAACCGGCTGATCGAGCTGCAGATGGAAGGCGCGGTCGGCTGACGCCGCACCCCCAGCAGCGACCGACTCCCTGATTGCAGAAAGCGAGCTAAACGACAGCCATGGCTGAGGCTCAGACTATTCCGGCGGGCTCCACCACCACCGGCTCCCTTGCGGTGGCGGCGGAGTCCACCGTCGCCACGAGGATGAGCGCCCCGCCGTCCTACGACGTGGCGGACTTCCCGGTGCCGCACGGCCGCGAGGAGGAGTGGCGCTTCACTCCCCTCGCGCGCCTGAAGGGCCTGCACGACGGCAGTGCCGTGGCCGCAGGTCCCGACCTGAAGATCGACATCACCGCCCCCGAGGGCGTCACCCACGAGCTGGTCGACCGCTCCGACCCGCGGGTCGGCAAGGCCGGCAAGCCTGTGGACCGGGTCGCCGCCCAGGCGTACAGCTCCTTCGAGAAGGCCTCGGTGGTCTCGGTCCCCAAGGAGACCGTGCTCTCCGAGCCCATCCGGATCACCGTGCACGGTGAGGGCGGTACGACCTTCGGCCACCAGGTCGTCGAGCTCGGCGCGTTCGCCGAGGCGGTCGTCGTCATCGACCACACCGGCGACGCGGTGCTCGGCGCCAACGTCGACTACCTCCTCGGCGACGGCGCCAAACTGACCGTCGTCTCCGTCCAGGACTGGGACGACGACGCCGTCCACGTCGGGCAGCACAACGCCCTCGTCGGCCGGGACGCCACCTTCAAGTCCGTCGTGGTCACCTTCGGCGGCGATCTCGTCCGGCTGCACCCGCGCATCACCTACGCGGGCCCCGGCGGTGAGGCCGAGCTCTACGGTCTGTACTTCACCGAGCGGGGTCAGCACCAGGAGCACCGCCTCTTCGTCGACCACGAGGCGTCCAACTGCCGCTCCCACGTCGTCTACAAGGGCGCGCTCCAGGGGCAGGACGCCCACGCGGTCTGGATCGGCGATGTCCTCATCCAGGCGTCGGCCACCGGCACGGACACCTACGAGCTCAACCGCAACCTCGTCCTCACCGACGGCGCGCGGGTCGACTCGGTGCCCAACCTGGAGATCGAGACCGGCGAGATCGTCGGCGCCGGCCACGCCTCGGCGACCGGCCGCTTCGACGACGAGCAGCTGTTCTACCTGATGGCCCGCGGCATCCCGGCCGACGAGGCCCGCCGGCTGGTCGTCCGCGGCTTCTTCGCCGAGCTGGTCCAGCAGATCGGTCTGCCGGACGTCGAAGAGCGGCTGATGAGCAAGGTCGAGGCCGAGCTGGAAGCGTCCGCGGCATGACGTACGTACGCGCAGCGGCGCTCAGTGAGCTGGAGGAGGACACCCCCAAGCGGGTGGAGCTCGACGGCGTCCCGGTCTCGCTGGTCCGCACCGAGGGCGAGGTGTTCGCGATCAACGACATCTGCTCGCACGCGAACGTCTCCCTCTCGGAAGGCGAGGTCGAGGACTGCTCGATCGAGTGCTGGCTGCACGGTTCGAGTTTCGACCTGCGCACCGGCAAGCCGAACAGCCTTCCCGCGACGCTCCCCGTCCCCGTTTACCCCGTCAAGATCGAAGGGGACGACGTGCTCGTCTCCGTCACCCAGGAGTCCTGAGTTCCCCATGGCAACGCTTGAGATCCACGACCTGCACGTCTCCGTCGAGGCCGAGAACGGCCCGCGCGAGATCCTGAAGGGCGTCGACCTGACCGTGAAGCAGGGCGAGACGCACGCCATCATGGGCCCCAACGGCTCCGGCAAGTCGACCCTCGCCTACTCCCTCGCGGGTCACCCCAAGTACACGATCACCGGCGGCACCGTCACCCTCGACGGCGAGAACGTCCTGGAGATGTCCGTCGACGAGCGGGCCCGCGCCGGCGTCTTCCTCGCCATGCAGTACCCGGTCGAGGTGCCCGGCGTCTCGGTCTCCAACTTCCTGCGGACCTCCGCGACCGCGATCCGCGGCGAGGCCCCCAAGCTGCGGCTGTGGGTCAAGGAGGTCAAGGAGGCCATGGAGCGCCTCCAGATGGACCCCTCCTTCGCCGAGCGCAACGTCAACGAGGGCTTCTCCGGCGGTGAGAAGAAGCGCCACGAGATCCTCCAGCTGGAGCTGCTGAAGCCCGCGATCGCGATCCTCGACGAGACCGACTCCGGTCTGGACGTCGACGCCCTGCGGACCGTCTCCGAGGGCGTCAACCGCGTCCGCGAGACGGGCGAGGTCGGCACCTTGCTGATCACCCACTACACGCGCATCCTGCGTTACATCAAGCCCGACCACGTCCACGTCTTCGCCAACGGCCGGATCGCCGAGTCCGGCGGCGCCGAGCTCGCCGACAAGCTGGAGGCCGAGGGCTACGAGGCATACACGAAGGGTGGCGCAACCGCGTGACACAGCTGCCGGGCCTCCTCGACACAGAGGCGATCCGTAAGGACTTCCCCCTTCTGGACCGCCAGGTCCACGACGGGAAGAAGGTCGTGTACCTGGACAACGCGGCGACCTCCCAGAAGCCGCGCCAGGTCCTCGACGCCCTGAACGGGTATTACGAACGCCACAACGCCAACGTCCACCGCGGCGTGCATGTGCTCGCCGAGGAGGCCACGGCGCTGTACGAAGGTGCCCGCGACAAGGTGGCCGCCTTCATCAACGCGCCGAGCCGCGACGAGGTGATCTTCACCAAGAACGCCTCCGAGTCGCTCAACCTCGTGGCCAACATGCTCGGCTGGGCCGACGAGCCCTACCGCGTGGACCGCGAGACCGAGATCGTCATCACGGAGATGGAGCACCACTCCAACATCGTCCCGTGGCAGCTGCTCGCGCAGCGCACCGGCGCGAAGCTGAAGTGGTTCGGCATCACCGACGACGGCCGCCTCGACCTGTCCAACATCGACGAGGTCATCACCGAGCAGACGAAGATCGTCTCGTTCACGCTGGTCTCCAACATCATGGGCACCATCAACCCGGTCGAGACGATCATCCGTCGCGCCCAGGAGGTCGGCGCGCTGGTCTGCATCGACGCCTCGCAGGCCGCCCCGCACATGGTGCTGGACGTCCAGGCGCTGCAGGCCGACTTCGTGGCCTTCACCGGCCACAAGATGTGCGGCCCGACCGGCATCGGTGTCCTGTGGGGACGCCAGGAGCTGCTGGAGGACCTCCCGCCGTTCCTCGGCGGCGGCGAGATGATCGAGACCGTCTCGATGCACTCCTCGACGTATGCACCCGCGCCGCACAAGTTCGAGGCCGGTACGCCCCCGATCGCCCAGGCCGTCGGCCTCGGTGCGGCCGTGGACTACCTCAGCTCGATCGGCATGGACAACATCGCCGCGCATGAGCACGCGATCACCGAGTACGCCGTCAAGCGGCTGCTGGAGGTCCCCGACCTGCGCATCATCGGCCCGAGCACGGCCGAGGACCGCGGGGCGACGCTCTCCTTCACGCTCGGCGACATCCATCCGCACGACGTGGGCCAGGTGCTGGACGAGCAGGGCATCGCGGTGCGGGTGGGCCACCACTGCGCACGGCCGGTCTGCCTGCGCTACGGAATTCCTGCGACCACCCGGGCGTCGTTCTATCTGTACTCCACCCCCGCCGAGGTCGACGCCTTGGTCGAGGGCCTGGAGCACGTCCGCAATTTCTTCGGTTGACCACGCACAGCGGATGAGGACGAGGACTGACTGAGCCGTGAAGCTGGATTCCATGTACCAGGACGTCATCCTGGACCACTACAAGCACCCGCACGGGCGCGGTCTTCGGGACGGCGACGCAGAGGTGCACCATGTCAACCCCACCTGCGGTGACGAGATCACGCTGCGCGTGCGGCTCGACGGCGCCACGATCGAGGATGTGTCCTACGAGGGCCAGGGCTGCTCCATCAGCCAGGCCAGCGCGTCGGTGCTCAACGAGCTCCTGGTGGGCAAGGAGCTCGGGGACGCGCAGAAGATCCAGGAGACCTTCCTGGAGCTGATGCAGTCCAAGGGCCAGGTGGAGCCGGATGACGCGATGGAGGAGATCCTGGAGGACGCGGTGGCGTTCGCCGGTGTCTCCAAGTACCCGGCGCGTGTGAAGTGCGCGCTGCTCAGCTGGATGGCCTGGAAGGACGCCACGGCCAAGGCCCTCTCCGAGGAGGCGAAGACCGCATGACCGACACCCCGACCACCACCAAGCCGGCCTCCGAGGAAGAGGTCCGCGAGGCGCTGTACGACGTCGTGGACCCCGAGCTGGGCATCGATGTCGTCAACCTGGGGCTGATCTACGGGATTCACGTCGACGACGCCAATATCGCCACCATCGACATGACGCTGACCTCCGCGGCCTGCCCGCTGACCGATGTCATCGAGGACCAGGCGAAGTCCGCCACGGACGGCATCGTCAACGAACTGAAGATCAACTGGGTCTGGATGCCCCCGTGGGGCCCGGACAAGATCACCGACGACGGCCGCGAGCAGCTCCGCGCGCTGGGCTTCAACGTCTGACGAGATCTCCGAGCGATACGGCCGTGCCCGCCAGCCACCACTGGCGGGCACGGCCTTGTCGCGTGGCGGGACCCGCGCGGATATGTACGCCCGTACGCAACGTTGTGTACGCTCGTACGCATGGCCTATCTGACGCTCGCCGGCGCGATCCTGTCCGAGGTCCTGGCGACCACCGCGATGAAATTCAGCGACGGCTTCAGCAGGCTGTGGCCGTCGCTGTGTACCGCGGCGGGCTACCTCCTCGCCTTCTTCCTGCTGGCGCAGACGCTCAAGACGATGAGCGTCGGCACCGCGTACGCCCTGTGGGCCGGTGTCGGCACGGCGCTGATCGCCGTGATCGGGATGGTGTTCCTGGGGGAGAGCACCAGCGCGCTGAAGATGCTCGGGGTGCTGCTGGTCATCGCCGGGGTCGTGGTGCTGAATCTGGACGGGGCGCACTGATGGCGCGGCGCCATGACCCCGGGCGGCGGCAGCGGATCATCGACGCGGCGATCGCCGTGGTCGGCGCGCGGGGGATCGCCGGGCTCAGCCATCGGTCGGTGGCCGCGGCGGCGGACGTGCCGCTCGGCTCGACCACGTACCACTTCGCGACCCTGGACGAGCTGCTGATCGCCGCGCTGCGGCAGGTCAACGGCGAGTGGCTGGCCGGCTTCGCGCGCTGGGTGGACGGGCTCGATCCGGCGGTGCCGCTGGCCGAGGAGGTCGCGGGGCTGGTGGCGGAGACCCTGGCCGGCGACCGCGCGCGGGTGGAGCTGGAGTACGAGCTGTATCTGGCGGCGCTGCGGCACGAGGCGGTGCGGCCGATCGCCGCCGAGTGCCTGGACGAGATGGTGCGGCTGCTGGGCCGGCGGATCGGCGACGAGCGGACCGCGCGCGCCGTGGTGGCCTTCGCGGACGGGCTGCTGCTCCAGCATCTGCTGACCGGCGCGCCCTTCGAACCCGCGGTGGTGCGGGACGGGCTGGCCGGGGTGCTGGGCTGACCGGCCGCCGGGCGGGAGGCAGGGGCTCGCGCGGTCGTACGAGGCCGGTGGTGCGACCGTACGGCCGGGCCCGATCGCTGAGACCGGTTCGCCTCGACGGGCGCCCTCCGGTTAGGTTTCGAGCATGACCGATGCTGCTGCTTCCGCTGCTTCTTCCCGTACCACCGGCGCCGTCGCCGCCGGGCTCGCCACCGTCACCTCCGACGGCACCGTTCTCGACACCTGGTTCCCGGCGCCCGAGCTGGTGGGCTCGCCCGGCCCGGCCGGCACCGAGCACCTCGACGACGCGCGCGCCACCGAGCTGCTGGGCGCCACCGTGCTCAAGGCGATCGGTCCCGACCCGGTCCGCCAGGTCGAGGTCGTCGCCGTCCGTACGGTCATCGCCTCCCTCGACGACAAGCCGCTGGACGCGCACGACGCCTATCTGCGCCTCCACCTGCTCAGCCACCGGCTGGTCAAGCCGCACGGCCAGAACCTGGAGGGCGTGTTCGGCCTGCTGGCCAACGTCGCCTGGACCTCGCTGGGCCCGGTGGCCGTCGACCAGGTGGAGACGGTGCGGCTCAACGCCCGCGCCGAGGGGCTGCACCTCCAGGTCACCAGCATCGACAAGTTCCCGCGGATGACCGACTACGTCGCGCCCGCCGGGGTGCGGATCGCGGACGCCGACCGGGTGCGCCTGGGCGCGCACCTCGCGGCCGGAACCACCGTCATGCACGAGGGCTTCGTCAACTTCAACGCCGGGACGCTGGGCACCTCCATGGTCGAGGGCCGGATCAGCGCGGGTGTGGTCATCGGCGACGGCTCCGACGTCGGCGGCGGCGCCTCCACCATGGGCACCCTGTCCGGCGGCGGCAAGCAGATCATCTCGGTCGGCGAGCGCTGCCTGCTCGGCGCCGAGTCGGGCATCGGGATCGCGCTGGGTGACGAGTGTGTCGTCGAGGCCGGTCTGTATGTGACGGCGGGTACCCGGGTCACCCTGCCCGACGGCCAGATCGTCAAGGCCCTGGAGCTCTCCGGCGCGGACAACATCCTCTTCCGCCGCAACTCCACCACCGGTGCCGTCGAGGCCCGCCCGAACAAGGCGACCTGGGGCGGCCTCAACGAGATCCTGCACAGCCACAACTGAGCGCACACGGCAGCACCGACGGCCCGGCGGACGCCCCGCCGGGCCGTCGGCGGTACGTCCGCCGTCCTGGGCCCGGGCGGGCGCCGATAGGCTGTGCGCCATGCGTGATCTTGTAGCGGGGATTCGGTATCTGGGCAAGGGCCAGCGCTGGGTCGCCCAGCACGGCCGGTGGTGGGGGTTCGGACTGATTCCGGCCCTGATCGCCCTGGTGCTGTATGCGGGGGTGCTCACCGCGCTCGCCCTCTGGTCCGGCGACATCTCGGCCTGGGCCACGCCGTTCGCCGACGGCTGGGGCGAGCCCTGGCAGGGGCTGCTGCGCGGGGTGTTCGTGGCCCTGCTGTTCGCCGGCGGGCTGACGCTCTCCGTGCTGACGTTCACCGCCGTCACCCTGCTGATCGGCGACCCCTTCTACGAGTCGCTGTCCCGGACGGTCGAGGAGTCCGAGGGGCACTGCCCGCCGGACCCGGACCGGCCGCTGTGGCAGGAGATCGGGATCGCGCTGCGCGACAGCGTGCATGTGCTGCTGCGGGCCGCCGGCTTCGGGATCCTGCTGTTCGTCCTCGGGTTCGTGCCGTTCCTCGGGCAGACCGTGATCCCCGCCGTCGGATTCTGCGTCTCCGGCTTCTTCCTCGCCGTCGAGCTGACCTCGGTGGCCATGCAGCGCCGGGAGATCCCGGTGCGCGAGCGGCTGCGGCTGCTGCGTGGGCGCAAGGGACTCGCCGTCGGCTTCGGCACCCCCGTCGTGCTGCTGTTCCTGATCCCCTTCGTCGCGGTGGTGCTGATGCCGGGTGCGGTCGCCGGGGCGACGTTGCTGGTACGGGATCTGGTGTCGGACGCCGGCGAGCCGTCGGCGCCGGACGAGGGCGCGGCCGGGCCGGATCGGGCCGCGCCCTACGGGCAGACCGCGGCCGGGGCGCCGTACGGACAGCACGGTGCCGCGGCGCCCGGGCAGCCCGGTGCGCAGGGCGGTTTCGGCCCGGCGCCCGCACCCTTCCCGCCTAGCCAGGGACACCCGCAGGCACCGCGGTACCCGTCTCCGCCGTCCGGTCCAGGGTCGTCCGCAGGGCGTCCACCAGCCGGCTGGTGAGCGCGGCGTCCGCCGCCAGCAGCGGGCCGCGGACCGGCCCCGCGGGCAGGCCGAGGTGGTTCAGCAGCGCCTTCGCGGTGACCGTGCCGGGCGTCTCGGTGCCGGTCACCGCCTCGATGAGGGGGACCAGGGCGAGCTGACGGCGGGCCGCCTCGGCGGTGTCCCCGGCGTCATAGGCGTCCAGGACGGCGCACACCGCCCGTGGCGCGGCATTGGCGACGGTGCTGATGCAGCCGGCGCCGCCGAGGGCGCGCAGCGGCAGGATCTGCTCGTCGCAGCCCGCGTAGTAGGCCAGGCCCGTCGAGGCCAGCACCTTCGCCGACTTCAGCAGGTCGTAGCCGCAGTCCTTGACCGCGGCGATCCGCGGGTGGGCGGCCAGCCGCAGCAGGGTCGCGGCACTCAGCGCGGTGCCGGTGCGGCCCGGGATGTCGTAGAGCATCACCGGCAGCCCGGTGGCGTCCGCGACCGTCCGCAGATGCTGGGTGACGGCCTCCTGGGTGGGCCGTGAGTAGTACGGCGTGACCACCAACAGTCCGTGTGCGCCCGCCCGTTCGGCGCTGCGGGCCAGCGCGACGGTGTGCCGGGTGTCGCTGGTGCCGACCCCGGCGGTGATTCTCGCCCGGTCCCCGACGGCCTCGACGACGGCCCGCAGCAGGGCCTCCTTCTCGGCGTCCGACGTGGTCGGGGACTCCCCGGTGGTGCCGCTCAGGACCAGGGCGTCGCAGCCGCCTTCGTCGACGAGGTGGGTGGCGAGCTGCTGCGCGCCGTCGGTGTCGAGCTCGCCGTCGGCGGTGAACGGGGTGATCATGGCGGTCGCGGTGCGGCCGAAGGGTGATACGGCCGCCCGGGGTGCGAGGGGATTGGTCACAGGGGTCATGCCAGGAGTCTGAGGGCGCCTCATATTTCACGTCCAGTTAGTTGTTCTGGCTGATTCGTTAAGCACTGCTGCTATGTCCCGGGTTGGCGGCGCAACGCGGAACGGCCGCCGCACCTTCGGTGCGACGGCCGCTCGGGCATCACAGGCCCATCACGCGTCAGTCAGGCCATTCCGCGAACGCTTCAGGTCCTGGGTCCGCTCGGAAGCGGACTCCTCCGACGACTTCGGCTTCCGCTGGTCGGCGCGCCGCTCCGCGGCACGGTCCTTGTTGCCCGACTTACGGTTCTGGGACTTCGGCATGATGACTCCCTATGTCTCGCCGAATGTTTCTTACGTGCCCAGTACCGCATTCCCGGCGGCAATCGGCCCCCGGACGTGGGCCAGTGGAGTGACGGGAGCGTCACGCGGGGTGACTCGGTGCGGGGCTCACGGCCGGATGCGCAGCACCTGCGGATCGTGGTCGCTGGCCTGGTCGGCGTACTCGGAGTTGAGGTGCACGATGTCGTAGTCGGCCCTGGTCAGCGGGCGAGTGGTGAGCATGTGGTCCAGCACCTGTGAGTTGCCCTGGTAGACGTAGCCGTAGCGCTCGGCGGCCGGAAGCCGGTTGACCTGGTCGGTGAGCACCCCGCCGGCGGTGAGGCTCTTCAGGGCCGGCGAGAACTGGTAGTCGTTGAGGTCACCGGCCACCACCACACCGGCCTTCGGGTCCTTGGCCAGCAGTTCCTTGACGAACCCGTGGACCAGCTCGGCCTGTGCGGTGCGCTGGGTCTCCGAGCTCCTCGCCGGTGGCTGGAAACGGCTGTCCAGGCCCTGGTCGCCGCCCTTGGAGTTGAAGTGGTTGGCGATCACGAAGACCCGGCTGCCCGGACGGCTCTTCAGCGCGAACTGGCCGACGAGGGGCTTGCGGCTGGTCTTCCACGCCTCGTCGGTGGGCGCGATCCGGCCCGGGGAGGCGGACAGCGTGACCTTGCCGTGGTCGCCGACCACCTTCACCGGGGTGGTGGCGTCGCCGCCCTTGATGTCCGTGAAGGACACCCGGTCGGGGTTGAACAGGAACGCCGTGCGGATGTTGCCGCCGGGCTGGCCGCCGTCCTGGTCGTTGACCGGGTCGATCTGCCGCGCCTCGTACGCCGGGCCGCCGGCCGCCTTGATGGCGTCGGTCAGCTTCTTGAGGGTCTCCCCGGCGGTGACCACCCCGTCGTCCTTGGGGCCGCTGTCGTCCTGGACCTCCTCCAGCGCGACGACGTCGGGGGCGGACAGGTTCTGCACCAGGGCCTTGGCCAGCCGGTCGAACTTGGCCTGCGGGGTGGCGGGGGAGAGGTTCTCGACGTTGTAGGTGGCCACCGCCAGCTCGTCGGACTTCTGCTTGCGGGTGCTCTCCGGCGCCGGGCCGTGGTCGGTGAGCTTGCCCAGCTCGGTGGCCTGGAGGGTGTAGCCGCCGAAGTTGTCGTAGTCCAGCGGCCCGGCGGTGGTGCCGGTCAGCGCCTGGCCGACATCGGCCACCGGGAACGGCTGCTGCGAGAACGGGATCAGGGAGCCCACCTTGATCCGGCCGCCGTTGGGGTCCGCGTACGACCGGTAGAGCGTCCCGCCGCGGGTCGTGCGGTCGTGGCCGGGCTCGGCGGTCACCCACAGCTCGTGGTACTTGTTCGTCGGGCCGACGACCGGCGCGTTGGAGACCGCGACCCGCATGCCCTCCAGGGACTCGTAGCGGTCCAGGGCGTACGAGGAGGGGCGCAGCTTCAGCGACTCGATGCTCTTGCCGCCCGCGGCCGGGGCGTAACGGCCGGGCACCGAGGCCGGGTTGAGCTTGAAGGCGGCCGGCAGCGGAGCGTCGGAGGAGACCGTCTTCCAGGTCGCGCCGGTGATCTCGGTGACGGACTGCAGGCCGGCGTCCTTGCCGCCCGGGTAGTACTCGCTGACCGTGCCGGAGAAGGTGAGGGCGTCGCCGACGGCGACCTTCGGCGTCTCCTTGCCGGTGAAGACGAAGACCGCCTCACTGGTGGCGGGGTTCTTGTCCGGGTGCGGGTCCTGCACCCAGAACCCGCGCGCCGAGCCGAACGAGCGGATCGCGGTGACCGTGCCGGGCACCTCGCTGACCTGCTGTCCGACCAGCGGGGATATGCGGGTGCTGCCTTGTATGTCGTGGATCCGGGTGCCGGCCGCGGAGGCGGACTGCGTGGTGATCAGCAGTCCGCCGGCCAGGGCGGCACCGGCCACGGCGCCGATGGCGAGCGGCCTGCGGAGCGAACGACGGGACGGCATGGATGCCTCCGAGGGGGTGATGGGGGGTGGACGGTGCAGCGGGCCTACGGAGCAGTAACCGGCGCGCTACGCGCGTCAATCTCTTGTGTACGCACGGGAGTTGTCAAGACTCCTCGGGTGTCCGACAGGAGGCGCCGGGGTGAACCGTCCGAGATACGGAGAATTCCGTCTACGCTTGGGCGCGCACGAGCCCGTAGCCGTCCGAGGAGCTGAGCACCCGATGTCCGCAGACCGTCCCACCCTGCCGCCGGTGCGGCTGCACTCCGAAGCGGAGCTGGCCCGGGACGCACTGAGCGCCCCGCTGATGGCCCGGGCCGCGAAGCTCGCCCGCTGGGCCGAGCGGGGCGTCCCGGTCGGGGTGGGCGGCGAGATCCTCCAGGAGCCGCTGGCCGCCGCCACCGAGCACCTCGGCCTGGCCGGCGACGAGGACGGTCCCGCGTACACCGCCGAGGCCTGGCAGCTGGCGGTGGACACCGGACTCGTGGAGATCGAGGAGGCTCCCGACGACGAGGACGGCACCGACCTGCCCGACAACGCCGCGGCCGGCACCGCCACCCCCGGCGAGGAGCTGGGCCTGCTCACCTCCGGCAGCCCGCAGGACATCCTCGACATCTGGCTCGGCGGCATGGAGACCGTGCTCGCCGACGCGGCCGCCCCCGATCTCGCCGATCTCGCCGACCAACTCACCCAGGGCGGCGAGCTGGACCTGGACGCGATCGACTGGAACCCGGAGGAGGAGGCCGAGCTGCTGGACGGCATCCTCGGCAACCTCTATCTGCTCACAGCCCTGAACGAGCGTCCCGACCAGGACGTCCCGCTCCCCGCGCTGGCCGCCTCCATGATCGTCCCGGACGACATGGACGAGCCCACCGACGACGTCCTCGAAGAGGTCTCCGAGGCGATGATGCGCCTGGACGACCAGTTCCGGGTGCTGGAGCCGATCGGCCTGGTCGCCTACACGCCCGTCGACGAGGCGCTCATCGAGGAGCTCGACGAGGACGGCGAGACGGTCCTCCCCCAAGGACCTTCGACAGGCTCCGGTCCAGGGGGGACCCCCATCGCCGAGCCGCTGACGGACGAGGACGTCTCCCGTTACGGCCTGGTCCGCCTCACCCCGCTCGGCGTCTACGCCGTCCGCGCCCGGATGCTGGACGCGGGCGTGCACGCCCCGGCCGTCGGCGACCTCTCCGACAAGGGCGCCGACGTCCTCCTGGAGGCGCTGCCCGACTACCCCGAGCCGCTCGCCCAGGCCGAGTCCGAGCTGTGGCTCGCCGCCCGTACGCCCCTGGACGCCGCGCGGGACCTGCTCGCCGCGGCCCGGGGCGACGACGAGCGCGCCCCGCGCCGCCGGCTCGGCGCCCAGCAGACCCTCTCCCTGGTCGCGCCGGACGCCGAGGAGGCGCTGCGCGAGGTGCTCGACGACCGGCAGCTGGGCGGCCTGGCCCGGGTCTGGCTCGCCGAGCGCGGGCTGCCCGGCATCCCCGAGCCCTCCCAGGAGATGATCTTCTGGCTGACGGTGGACACCCTCGCGGCGCAGCTGGACAGCGCCGAGGAGGAGGCCACCGCCGAGCTGCGTGAGCTGGTCCAGGGCCTGACCGACCAGCACAGCGGCTTCTTCGAGGCGGCCTGGCGGGTGGACCACCCTGCCACCGCCGACGTCCTGGAGGCCATGGGTCGGCTGCACCCGGACAAGAAGGCCGCCAAGGAGGCGCGTAAGGCCGCGTTCAAGGCGCGCTCGCGGCAGTCGGACTGAGCCGGTCCGACCCCCTGAGGTACCGGCGGGGCCGGTCCGGCGGAGCAGGGCCCACTACGGCCCGGTTCCGCCGGACCGGCCCCAACTGCTCCCTGGATGTCGTACCGCGTTCAACTGGAGTTCGACGACGCGCGCAAATGTGGGCGGCGTAGGCCCCAGGGGAGAAGAAACCGGCCATCTTGGAGATGACAATGCCGCTCACCCGAAGAGACTTCGCCACGCGTTCCGCCCTCGCCGGCGCGGGGGTTGCGCTGGCCGGCAGCGTCGGGGTGCTGGCCACCGCGCCCGGAGCCCTCGCCGCGGAGCTCCCGGACGCCGGCCCGGACGGTGCGCCGGACGGGTCCGCGCCCGGCTACGGCCCGCTGGTCCCCGACCCGGACGGCATCCTCGCGCTGCCCGCCGGGTTCTCGTACCGGATCATCACCCGCACCGGCGTCACCACGCTCGACAGCGGTGAGTCCACCCCCTCCAACCACGACGGCACCGGCACCTTCGAGGGGCACCGCGGCACCACCCTGCTCGTCAACAACCACGAGCTCAAGGGCCCGCGCGCCGACTGGCCGCACCCGGTGCCGCTGACGGAGGGCCTGGTCTACGACCCGGCGGCGTCCGGCGGCTGCACCGTCGTCGAGGTCGCCAAGGACGGCAGCCCGGTCGGCGAGCGGGTCGGCATCGCCGGTACCTCCACCAACTGCGCCGGCGGTACCACCCCTTGGGGCACCTGGCTCACCTGCGAGGAGACCGAGGACAAGGCCGGCGACCACGGCATGACCAAGGACCACGGCTACGTCTTCGAGGTCGACCCGCACGACCTCGCGGCCGGCCGGAACCCCAAGCCGGTCAAGGCGCTGGGCCGTTACGCCCACGAGGCCGTCGTCGTCGACCCCAAGCGCGGCCACCTCTTCCTGACCGAGGACGCCGCCGGCCCCAACGGCCTGTTCTACCGCTGGACCCCGCCGCACGGCTTCCGGCACGGCCACGGCCGGCTGCGCACGCTGGCCGACGACGCGGGCGTGCTGGAGGCCTTCAAGTGCTTCGACTCCGGCGGCCGGTTCGTCGACGACCTCTCGCGCGCCACCAAGGCCGGCACGGTCTACGGCGTCGACTGGGTGGAGGTGCCCGACCGCGACGCCCGGACGGTCTCGGTCCGCAAGCAGTTCAAGGACGGTGAGGTCACCCGCGCCCGCAAGCTGGAGGGCATGTGGTGGGCGGACGGCGGCGCCTACGTCGTGTCCTCCTACGCCCGCGAGGAGAGCCCGGTCCAGCACGACGGGCAGGTGTGGTTCTATGACCCGCGGCGGCGGACGCTGACCCTGAAGGTGCTGCTGGGCGTCAACCAGGACCCGTCCAAGGACGGCGCGCTGGACGGTCCGGACAACATCAGCGTCTCGCCCTACGGCGGCCTGATCATCGCCGAGGACGGCGAGGGCGTGCAGCACCTCTTCGGCGCCACCGACGACGGCCGGACCTACCCCGTCGCCCGCAACGAGCTCAACATCGGCACCGCGGACGAGCCGGAGTTCAGCGAGTTCACCGGCCCGGTGTTCTCCCCGGACGGGCGGACGCTGTTCGCCAACATCCAGGAGCCCGGCATCATGCTGGCCATCACCGGCCCGTGGAGGCGGCAGCGCCGGCAGCGGTAGCCGCCACCCCGACCACCGGGGACCGGCGCGTGGCCCGGGCCCTCTGCCGTACGGGCGGAGGGCCTCAGCCGGCCGTCGCGGTCAACACGTAGTAGTCCAGCAGACCGGTCTCATAGGCCGTCAGGTAGCGGCGCGGCCACTCGTCGCGGAGCTCCGGCTGCTGGGCCATGTAGCGGTCGTAGTCCTCCCAGACCCCCTCGCCGATCGGCCGGACGCGGACCTGCCGCAGGCCCGCCGCGGAGAGCGTCGCGGCGACCTCGTCGACCACATGCGGCACGTCCAGGCCGTCGGCATACGGGGGCAGCAGCCCGGGCAGCGCGCGGGCGGCGGCCGGGGTGAGGGCGAAGAACGTGGTCAGCGCCAGCCGGCCGCCCGCGCACAGCACCCGCGCCGACTCCCGGGCGAAACCGGGCAGATCGCGGAAGTGCTGCGCCGCCTCGACGGAGAAGAGGCAGTCGACGCTGCCGTCGGGGAGCGGGATCTGCTGCGCCGCGCCCGTAGCGGGCCCCCGCCGCGGACGGCCCGCGCCGCCTGCCGCGGGGCGGGGCCGTCCGGCGGGCGTCACCGGTTCACAGCGCCTGGGCGGCCGGTTTGGTCATGCCGCGGACCGTGCGGGCGTCGACGAACTCGCCCAGCGCGGTCATCTCCCACTCGCCGGAGTACTGGCGGATGAGCTTCGCCATCATCACGCCCGTCCGCGGTTCGGCGTGCGTGAGGTCGAAGCGGACCAGCTCCTCGCCGCTCTGCGCGTCCAGCAGGCGGCAGTACGCCTTGGCGACATCGGAGAACTTCTGGCCGGAGAAGGAGTTCACGACGAAGACCAGGCCCGTCACCTCCGGGGGCAGCCCGCCGAGATGGACGGTGATCGCCTCGTCGTCGCCGGCGCCCTCGCCGGTGAGGTTGTCGCCGGAGTGCTGGATCGCACCGCCCAGGATCATCAACTTGCCGAAGAAGCAGTTGTCGACCTTCTTGCGGTCCGGGCCGTAGGCGATGACGGAGGCGTCCAGGTCGATGCTCCGGCCCTGGAAGGCGGGCTCCCAGCCGAGGCCCATACGGACCGAGCTGAGCACCGGACGGCCGCCCTTGACCAGCGACACGGTCTGGTTCTTCTGCAGGCTGACCCGGCCC
>NZ_SDIG01000142.1:0-17580 GCF_004122755.1 Streptomyces sp. TM32 | reverse complement strand
CGTCATGCCCGGCGCCCGCATGCAGATGATCGTCGTGATGAAGTTGACCGAACCGAGGATCGTGCCGAAGCCGGAGAGCACCAAGCCCACGATCCACATATCGGCACCGACTCCGGGGGAATGCACGGAGTCGGAGAGCGGCGCATAGGCGAACCAGCCGAAATCCGCCGCGCCCTGCGGCGTCAGAAATCCGCCCACCGCAATGAGCGAACCGAAGAGGTAGAGCCAGTAGGCGAGCATGTTCAGCCGCGGAAAGGCGACATCGGGGGCGCCGATCTGCAGCGGCATGATCCAGTTCGCGAAACCGGCGAACAGCGGCGTCGCGAACATCAGCAGCATGATCGTGCCGTGCATCGTGAACGCCTGGTTGAACTGCTCGTTCGACAGGATCTGGTGGCCCGGCCGGGCCAGTTCGGCACGCATCACCAGGGCCATCAGTCCGCCCAGGCAGAAAAAGGCGAACGCGGTGACCAGGTAGAGCGTGCCGATCGTCTTGTGGTCGGTGGTCGTCAACCACCTCACGGGAAACCTCATGCCCGGTAGGTGTCCGGCACCGCCGCGCACTTCACCGCTCGCCGGGCCCTGGGCCGGTACGCGGGGGTGGGAAGTCTCACCCGGCCAGGTGTGAAGATCTGAGCCATGCCGGACACCAAGGGTTCATGAGCACGGACGACGCCTTCGCCGAGGCCTATCGCGCGCACTACTGGGCGGTCAGCCGCTTTGTGGCGCGCCGGCTGGACGGACAGGCACACGAGGTCGAGGAAGTCGTGGCGGAGGTCTTCTCCACCGCCTGGAGACGCCGCGCCGAACTTCCTGACGCGCCACTGCCCTGGCTGTACGGAGTGGCCCGGAACTGTCTGGCCAATACCGTGCGGGGGCGGGGCAGATACCGGCGGCTGCTGCACCGGCTCGGCCACCACGAGGCGGCGCAGCGGCGGCAGACGCTGGAAAGTCCGGACGCGGAACGGCCCGGCTCCTGGGTACACGAGGCGCTGGCCCGGCTCTCCCCTGCCGACCAGGAGGTGCTGCGGCTGACCGCCTGGGAGGAACTGACCGTCGGGGAACTGGCGGTGACCCTCGGATGCGGGCAGAGCGCGGCCGCCATGCGCCTGCACCGGGCACGCGGCCGGCTCCGTACGCAGATAGAGCGGATGCGGCAGAAGGACACGGCCCGGACCAAGGACACCACCCGGACGCAGGACACCGGCCGGACGCAGGACACCGGCCGGACGACAGACGGCCCGGATCCCCGCCCGGCCGCCCCTCTCCCCCTCGCCCCCCAGCCCGTACCGACCCGAGCCGGAAGCCGCCGCCATGCCTGACGAACCGGAGCTCACGACCGACGAGCTGAAGCTGATGACCGACGAACTGGAGCTGCTGCGGCAGTCCGACCCCGCCCCGGCCGGCGAGGGCCCCTGGCGGGACCGCCCGCTGACCGCCCGGGCAACGGCCCGGCTACAGGAGCTGACGACCGGCCCCGGCCCCACCGCCCGCCCGCGCCCCGCGCGCCGGCGGCATCTGGTGCTGGGCCTGACCGCCGCGTCCCTGGCCGCCGTCGCCGCCCTTGCGCCGACCTTCTCCGGCGCCGGCAGCAGCCCCGCCGTCGCCGCGCCCGCCGCCCTCACCCTGCACACCGGTGCGCCGTCCGTGTCCCTGGACGCCCTCGCCCACCGGGCGCAGGCCGCGGCGCGGACGGCCGGCGCCGCGGACGGGCCGCGGCGCGGCAGCCATCTGCAGACCTGGTACATGAGCATGGAGTCGGGCCCGGACGCCGCGCCGCCGGTCACCGTTCCCGAGGAGCGGATCACCCACTGGAACGCCGACGGCAGCGGCTCGGAACTGGTCGTGGCCACCGACCCGCGGCACCCGGGCCGTCCGGTGATCCACGACAACGACGGCCACTGGCAGACCGTCAGCGACGGCAAGGTCCTGCACGACACGACCTATCCGGCGGGCTCGGAGGCCCGGCACAGCGGCCTGGCCTCCCGTACGCGGCCGTCGACGGACCCCGCGGAGCTGCGCGAACAGCTGTCGTGGCGCTACGGCGGCCCGGACGGCACCCGCACCACGGGGCAACTCCTCACGGCCCTCTCCTCGTTCCGCCAGGAGTGGACGCCGGGCCCGCGGGAGACGGCAGCCATCGTCCGGATGCTGGCCGGTGCGGGCGGGCTGCGCCCGGCGGGCGTGGTCACCGACCGGCTGGGCCGGCGCGGGCAGGCGTATGTGTACGACGGCCCCGACGGCGCCGCGAACTCCACGCGCCAGATGGTGATCCTCGATCCGCGCACCGGCGAACTCCTGGGCCTGGAGGTCACCTTCACCAAGAACCTGCCGGAGTTCAGGATCAGGTCCGGGGAGGTCATGTCGTACGAGGCATGGATGCCGTGAGATGCCGGCTTGCGGCGGAACCGATGTGGGCAGAGACAGCCGCATGCGGATCCTGAGCAATGACGAACTGCTCCGCCACGAGGCATCGTTGTTGCGCGATGTGGCGTCGCGGACCCGGTGGTATGTCCAGGCGTTTCCCGATCTCGGCGACAGCGAGAGCCGTGAAGTCCGGATGGCTGTGCTGCACGCCTGGATGCGCAACCGCTACCCGGTCAACTTGCAGTTCATGAGTAACTACGTCGCCGCCGTGGTGACAGCGGTCGGGATGGCGGCGGCCTCTGTCACCGCCGGCGCGGTGGCCGCACTGTTCGCGACGGATACCGGCGGTTCCGCCCGTGCGCCCTGGTGGCTCTTTCCCACCGCCACCTGGGCCGCCGTCTGTCTCAGCGCGCTCATCGTGACCCGTAATGACATGCGCAGGCTCGTCTCTCTCTTCCGTCGGCTCGGCCTCCGCGGCACGATCTGGCGCGTCACCCACCCGCAGATTGCCTATTGGTTCGTGCCGTGCCTTGTGCTTTCCACTGTTGTCGTCACTGCCGCGGCTTCCTGGCTGACCATTGCGACGGCGCTGTCCGCCTCGAAAGGACAGCAATTGATCACCGCTGCCACCGGGGTATTCGGTGCGATCACTCACGTACGCACAGCCCAGGAGTACGAAGCGATCACCGCCTCGCTGCGCAGCGGGGTCCTCGCCCTCGCGGCAGGTGACTTGGCGGCCCTCATGCAACACAGCGCCGCTGAGCCGCCGACGTCCCGGGCCGCCCGGATCCTGCGCCGTACCGGCTCCAGCCTCGTCCTGGCGGCTTTCGCTGTGGTCATCCCGCTGCTGCCCGGAGTGGACGGCGCCACGGGCGGAGGCGTCCGCGTGCTGCTGCTCATGACGGCCGCATTGGCCCTCACCCCGGCCGGCGACAGCGCCTCCGGCTCCATCCGGTCCGCCCTTGAACGATCCCTGTTCACCAAGGGCACCGCATGACCGTTCCAGCAGGGGCCCGTGCCGGAGACCCCCGGGGGAGCCCCGGCCCGCCGCGTTCACCTGCCGCCCGAGTGGCGGGGCCGGCGATCATGGCTGATCCTTGGAAGAACGCGACGATCCACATCGGCGCGGCGGTGCAGAGTGCCGCCGCGCCGTTCGCGTGCCCGCCAGGCCCGGCACCGTACGCCACCCGGCCCAGTGCCGTACGCCACCCAGCTCCGCGCCCCGCGCCGGTTGCCCTGGGCCCCCGGCCGCCACGGCGGCGGCAGGTGCCCCCGGCCGCAACGACAGGCACCCGTGCGCATGACGCACGTCACAATGCCCCAATGGTTGCAGCGGATCATCGCGATATGGATCACAGCGGCGCATGCCGGAAATCGCTCGGGGAACGTGCGTTTCCCCAGCAAGGAGCGGGTATACGGCCGACTGCGCGGTCGTCCGCACACTGTCCGTGATGATCCGTTCTGCCCCTATGGTCGATCTTTGCCCGTCGCTCCATGGCGGGCTCCGGCCCGCCACCCCATGGCGGGCGGTCCATGTCGTCGTCCAAAGAGAGCGCAGGCGAGCGAGCACGTGCCGACGCAGTCCCCCGTCGTCCCCGGGCCCCGTGAACCCGTCGGCAGCCGTGCCGATACCGCACCCGACCCGCAGCAGAAGCAGGCGGCGGATCCGGCACAGCCGGCCTCGGGCGAGGTGACCGTCGTCGATCCCGCCATGGTCAAGCGCGCCGTGTCGGCGGCCGCGCTCGGCAATGCGATGGAGTGGTTCGACTTCGGCGTGTACAGCTACATCGCGGTGACCCTCGGGCACGTCTTCTTCCCGTCCGGGAATCCGACCGCGCAGTTGCTGTCGACGTTCGGAGCGTTCGCGGCGGCCTTCCTCGTACGCCCCATCGGCGGCATGGTCTTCGGGCCGCTCGGTGACCGGATCGGCCGGCAGAAGATCCTCGCGATCACCATGATCATGATGGCGGCGGGCACCTTCGCCATCGGCCTGATCCCGTCCTACGCCTCCATCGGCGTCGGCGCGCCCGTCCTGCTGCTCGTCGCCCGCCTGGTGCAGGGCTTCTCCACCGGCGGCGAATACGGCGGCGCCTCCACCTTCATCGCCGAGTACGCGCCCGACAAGAAGCGCGGATTCCTCGGCAGCTGGCTGGAGTTCGGCACGCTCGCCGGCTACGTCGGCGGTGCCGGCCTGGTCACGCTGATGACCGCGCTGCTGTCCACCGACGCCCTGAACTCCTGGGGCTGGCGCATCCCGTTCCTGATCGCCGGTCCGATGGGCATCATCGGCCTCTACCTGCGGATGCGGCTGGAGGAGACCCCGGCCTTCGCCCAGTTGGAGAAGGAGGCGCGGACCAGGGAGAAGGAGCGCCGCGAGGCCGAGAAGCGGATCGGCATCCGCGAGATGATCTTCGGCCAGTGGCGGTCGATGCTGCTGTGCGTCGGCCTGGTCCTGGTCTTCAACGTCACGGACTACATGCTGCTGTCGTACATGCCGAGCTATCTGACCTCGGAGCTGAAGTACGACGAGACGCACGGGCTGCTGGTCGTGCTCGCGGTGATGGTCCTGATGATGGGCGTCCAGCCGCTTGCGGGCCGGCTCACCGACCGCTTCGGGCGCCGCCCGGTCATCGGCGCGGGCTGCGTCGGCTTCCTGGTGCTGTCCGTGCCTGCCCTGCTGCTGATCCGGCAGGGGTCGCTGGCCGCCATCGCGCTGGGTATGGCCGCGCTCGGCCTGCTGCTGGTCACGTTCACCTCGGCGATGCCGTCCACGCTGCCCGCGCTGTTCCCGACCAAGGTGCGCTACGGCTCGCTGTCGATCGGCTTCAACGTCTCCGTGTCGCTCTTCGGCGGGACGACGCCGCTGGTGGTCACCGCCCTGATCGGTGCGACCGGCAACAAGATGATGCCCGCCTACTACATGATGGCGGCGGCCGTGATCGGCGGCATCGCCGTCCTGCTGATGTCGGAGAGCGCCCGCAAGCCGCTCCCCGGCTCGCCACCGGCCGTCGAGACCGAGGCGGAGGCGCAGGAGGTCCGCGAGGCGGCCCGCCGCCCGGCCACGGCCGGCTCGCCTGCCTGACCGCAGACCGACGCCCGCACCCCGAAGCACTCCGGGACCCGGCCGCAGACATCGGCCGCGGCCATCGGCAGCAGACATCGACACGCTGCGGGTGCTTCCGCGGCCGCCCGCGCGGCTCGACGACGGCCTGTACGACCCCGCCGGGGTGGTACAGGCCGTTGGCGTGTACGCCCCCGCGGGGTGGTGCGGGCCGCCGGCGTGCGCGGAGCCTCCGACCCGAACTCCGCACGGGAAGGCCGCCGTTCTGGCAAAATCACCTTCCGTGCCGAACATTTCATCGATTACGTCCGCACGGATGACGTACGCCCGCATCGGCCCGCTCCTCCACGAGATCGGCATGGTCCCCAAGGAGAAGATGGACAGCGTCCTTGAGGCCTTCGCCGACTTCGCGCACCACGAACTGGACCTCTACGAAGCCGCCTGTGCCCTCGAACACTTCGGCGTGGCGGTCTCGGTCCACGCCGACGACATCGACTCCATCCACAACGACTACGCGAGCCTGCTGGCGGAGGCCGAAGAGGTCGCCGGTGGCGCGGTCACCCTCACCAACGTCCGGCTCGTCGAGGGCGAAGGCGACCTGGAGGGCGGCCGCTTCGACCGTCTGGAGTTCGAACGGAACGGCGCGCCCGTCTCCCTCTCCGCCGAACACTTCGCGGACGACTACTACGACCACGAGGCGGCCTGCGAAGCCATCGCCCTCACCGCCCATGACGACGACCCCCGCTCATGGCACTACGTCGACTTCCCCCGCAAGCCGAGCGCCGGCTACGACAGCATCATGGTCCTCGCCACACCTGAGCAGGCAGCAGCACTGCACGAGCAGTTGGGCTTGACGTTCTCCTTCAGCGCGTGACCGGCTTCCAGGGGTGAGGTGATGGGCGTGCGCGCGTGATCGGCGCGCCGGCCCATGGACCGGCGCCAGCGGCCCGGGTTCCTCACGTCCGCGCGGCGGCCCGGCGGAAAGCGCCCGGCGTGACACCGAAGCAGCGCACGAACCAGCGGTGGAAGTGGGCCTGATCGGCGAATCCGGCCTCGGTGGCCGCCTCGGCCATGGGGCGGCCACCGAGGAGCAGCGTGCGGGCGCGGCGCAGCCGCAGCAGCCGCTGGAAGTCGCTGGGCGCCATGCCGTACTCGGCCCGGAACGCCCGGTAGAGCGCGAAGCGGCTGCATCCCGCGGCATCGGCGAGCTCCTGGGCGGTCACCGGTTGGTCATAGGCCGCCCTGAGCAGATCGCGCGCCCGCCGGGCCGCCCCGGCCTGCGCCCCCGGGGGGAGTTCGCGCGCTCCGGCCGCCGTGGCGCGACCCGCGGCCGTCCGCCGCACCACGGCTTCGACGGCCGCGGTGAGCCGCTCCTCCCGTACGAGCGGATCCGCGCCCTCGACCAGCGCCGGATGCAGTCTGCGCAGCGCGCGGGCCAGCACCGGGTCGTCGACCACCGGGCGCTCGAACAGCGGCATCGCGCCCCGGCCGTCGGTGACATCGTCGAGGACGGCGCGGACCACGTCCGGACCGATGTGCATGATCCGGTAGGTGAAGCCGAGTTCGACGGCGGACTCCCCGTCGTGCGGGTCGTCCGGGTTGAACGCCATCACCATGCCGGCGGCGCTCGTGTGGCCCGCACCCCGGCACGTGAAGCGCTGGGCGCCGGTCTCCGTCACGGCGAACGAATAGGCGTCATGGCTGTGCGGGTGGAAGACATGGCGGACGAAGTGCGCGTGCATCGCTTCCAGCGGCCGGTCCGGATCGCGCCAATAACGCACCCAGTCCCCGTCGTGCTGCCTGCTCATCGCTTCAGTCTGCCGCTCCGCACCAGCGTTCAATACGGCCGTCCGGATGCCGGACGAGACTCCCCGTATGACGACTGCACCGACCGCAACCACCGCTCCCCGCACGGCGCCGGCCGCGCCCCGCTTCGACACCAAGATCGCCGTGATCGTCCGTGACGACCTCGCCGACTGGCAAAAGCTGAACGTCACCGCATTCCTCGCGAGCGGCATCGCACACGCCTCCGACGACGTGATGGGCAAGCGCTACGAGGACGCCTCGGGGAACGACTATCTCCCGCTGTTCCGGGAACCGGTGTGGTGCTTCACCGCCGGTGCCAGGTCGCTGGCCCGCACCCACGCCCGCGCACTCAGCCGCGCCGTACCGACCGCGCTGTACACCGCCGACATGTTCACGACGGGGAACGACGACGACAACCGGGCCGCGGTGCGGGCAGTGACCACCGACCACCTCGACCTGGTGGGCCTCGCCGTATACGGCCCCCGCGGCATCATCGACAAAATCACCAAGGGCCTGAAACTGCACGGCTGACGGGGCCGCTGCCTCCTACCTGCTTCGAAAGCGAGCGATCGTGGCCGCGTTGATATATTTCAAGAAACTCTCCGAGCATGACGACGCCATCATCTACGCGTTTGGCGACGACCCCTCAGCCATGTCGCGGAGGCTCACAATGAACAGGGCTACACGGAGGCCACAACCCGATGACGGAAACATGGACTATTCCTCCCTCAAGGCATCGCGCAAAATCAACGCCATGTACGCCGAAGCAGATGAGTGGCCTGAACGCGGCATGAGCGCCAGCTAGAACTCCCCCCCAGCTGCTCTGAGGTACCACTGTGCCGCTCGATGCCGCTGACACTCCCCTCACACCACATGCGGCAAGATGGACGCATGAGCGTAGTCAAGATCAACGTGCTGACCGTCCCCGCCGAGCAGCGGGAAACCCTGGAGAAGCGCTTCGCCTCCCGCGCACACGCGGTCGAGAGCTCAGACGGCTTCGAGTGGTTCGAACTCCTCCGCCCCGTCGAAGGCACCGACAACTACCTGGTGTACACGCGGTGGCGTGACGAGGAGTCGTTCCAGGCGTGGATGGAGGGGCCCATGAAGGCGGCCCACCAGGGGGGCGGCGACCGGCCGAAGCCTGCCGCCAGCGGTTCCACGGTGTGGTCGTTCGAGGTCGTGCAACAGGCAGCACCCAAGAGCGAATGAGTCCCACGGTGGTGGCTCATCACAGTGTCCGCTCCTGGGCTCCGCACTTGAAGTGACCCACTGCGGAGCACGGTCCGCTACGGCTCGCACCATCGTGATCTCAGCCGTGACAGGGCTTGTCACCAACATGGCCACTGATCGCCGTCGCTCACCCCGGGGCGTCGGACCCAGCCCCTCACGAGCTGGCCGGCGCCCCCGGCATCACACGGACACCCAAGCACGAGCCCGGCGGTCCCAACTACTCAACGCTCCTCCATCGGCAAACCGTGAAGGGATTGCTGACGGCACATCAAGAACGTCTACGCAACTGCGGGACGGAGCGGATCGTCGATGTCAACGGTAATCGACACCCCGGAAGTGGAGCGAAAGACGGCGGTGTTCCCCGAAACTCGGATGTCGGTGAAAGGGTTGGAATCCTCGAAGAAGAGGGCCCAGACCAGGGTGTGATCGGCATGAAGGCGTCCACAGAAGCCGTACGATCCGTGGGACACCCCCTCGCCAACCCAGAGAAACCCTCCATCCGCCAGGGGAACCGATTGGTTCCTGCCGATGTCAGTCACCCAGTCCGGGTCCTCCGCCAGCACCTCTTCGAGATCGAACACTCCCCCCAGCCTCATTCCACTCGCTGCGTCGGCATCGAGGGAGACTTCGTATGATCGCCCGTCAGGGAAGTGCAGGCCGTCAAGGTCCGGCAACTGGTATTCCGCCCAGAGGCGCTCGATCGCACTCAATTTTTCTTCTTGCATCCGCTCTTCTTCTTACGCTTTGAGACGTGCGTATGTGGCGGCCGTTCCGTAAGCCCCGTAGGCGGAACGGGATTACCTTGGGCATCCCTGTTGAGCCCGGAGTTCATACGCTTTCGGAAGGCTTCTTTCCAAGTGACGCCGTTGGGCGATGGCGGGTACGGGTCATTGGGATTGACCCTGTGGATCGTAACAGGCTCGCCTATTTCCCGGGCGGCATCGAGCCGTCGGTTGTCGTAGCTGACCAGCTGACCGTCGACTTCCATGACGGTGAGCCCCGCCCCCGGACGCTTCCAGTCCCATTCCCCGGCCCGCATGCGGTCGGCATAGTCGTGCGGTGAAACCGTACGCTGGGAGAAATTGATATCCGCTGGATCGGCCCACTCGTGCTCGCCCTCCGGGGAAAGTCCGAACGGGTCACTCCAAGTGTGGGGGTTGATGACATATGCGGTCGGATTGGGGGCAGGACCGAGCCCGAGGGGGTCCGGCGTGAGGTAGCGGGCGGTTTCGGGGTCGTAGGTCCGGAAGTAGTTGTGGTGGAGCTGGGTTTCAGGGTCGAAGTACTGTCCGGGAAAACGGAGAGGAGTGTGGGCGGTCGCGTCGGCGCTCCATGTTGTGGAGCCCCACAGTGTGGTTCGGGTACGGGCGGCTATGTTGCCCTGCTCATCGAGGAGTTCGGTGGGCGTACCGATGATGTCGGTGACGATCGCGAAGAAGCGTTCGTCGACCTGTGTGTCGCTGAGGTGTTTGCGTTCCCGCTGAACCAGCGGAACGAACCCCTGGTAGTCCCAGGTGAGGGTCAGGCCGCTTGTGGTGGTCTGTTCGCAAAGGGTGGCGCCGTCCCAGGTGAAGTCCACCCGCTCCACGACCGTTTGCTGATCTCGGGCGAGACGCTGTTTTGACGAGCGGCGGCCGAGAGGGTCGTAGGTGTACTTCCAGCAGGTGCCGTCGGGGGTGGTGCAGCCGATCAGGCGGTCGTTCGTGTCCCAGGTGTAGTGCCAGGTGTCGGCCTTGCGGGAGAGGCGGGTCTTCTGACGCAGAATCGTGCGGCCGGCCGCGTCGTATGCGTAGCGGATACCCCCCGCGCGGTCCAGGCGGGTGCCGGTGTAGGTGCGCTCACCCCGGGCCTCGGCGACCGGGTGGCGATCGGGCCAGGCGGCGTGGGTCTGGTTTCCGGCCGTGTCGTAGGCATAGGTCTCGGTCCAGTTGTGGGCGGAGACGGTGGTGACCCGGCCGCCGGTGTCGAGTGCGAAGCGGCGACTGCCGTTGAGGTGATCGTCGATGCCGGTGAGATTTCCGTCCGCGCGGTAGGTGTACCTGCGGTGCTGGACGGTCTCAGCGCCCGAGGTGACGTGCTGGCAGGTGGGACGGCCGGCGGCGTCGAAGCTGTGGGCGACGGTGATGTCGCCCAGGGTGCGGGAGAGTTCCTGGCCGAGTGCGTCGTGGACGAAGGTCAGGGTGCGGCCGGAGACGTCGAGTCCGGTTCGTTGTCCGGCTGCGTCGTAGGCCCATCGGCTCACCGCTCCGGTGGGGGTGGTACGGGATATTCGACGGCCCAAGGCGTCGTAGGCGAAGGTGGTGGTGCGGCCGTTCACCGTCTCGGCCACCACGCGCCCGAACTCGTCATGGTGGTAGGAGAGTGCGCTGTCCGGCCCGGTGATCTGGGTCGCGCGCCCGGCAGCGTCGTAGTGGTAGGTGGTGACCTCGCCGTCGACGACCTTGGTGGCGGTACGGCCCAGAGCGTCGTAGGTGAAGTGGATCGTGTGACCGAGCGGCGTGGTGCGTGAAGTCAGCCGGTCTGCCGCGTCGTACGAATAGGTATGAGTGCGGGCATCGAAGTCGGTCTCGGATATCAAGCGGCCTGCTGCGTCGTATTCGTAGCGCCAGGTCAGGCCCTGAGGGTTGATGACCTCCCTGAGTTGTAGCGCGGTGTCGTGCACGAACTGGTGGCGTGCACCGTCCGGATCCGTGCGCGCCTTCAGCTGGTCGAAAGGCCCGTACTCGTAGGTGGTGGTCCGGCCCATGGGGTCGGTGTGGGAGGTGCAGTTGCCCTCGCCGTCATAGGTCCAGGATTCCTCGCTGGTGTCAGGGTTCAGACGGTGTGCGAGGAGCCCTTCGGGTGTCCACCGATAGCGAGTGAGGTGACCGAGCGGGTCGGTGACGGAGGTGGTGCGGCCGAAGCGGTCGCGGCCGAAATGTGTGACGGCACCGAGCGGGTCGGTGACGGCGAGCGGGAGTCCCGCCATGTCGCACTCGATACGGGTGACGTTGCCCAGCGGATCGGTGACCGAGGTGACGTGGCCGTAGTTGTCGTGAGTGAAGCGGGTGGTGTGGCCGGCCGGGTCCGTGACAGCGATCCGGTTGCCTTTGGTGTCGTACTCCTGACGGACTATCTGGCCGTCCGCACTGGTGACCTCCGCCGGGAGGCCGAGGTCGGTGTAGCTGGCCGAGGTGGTCGAGCCGTCCGGACGGATGACGGAGAGGAGGTGCCCGCCCTCATCATGCGTCAGGTGGGTCATGCCATTCAGCGGGTCGGTGATCTGTAGAGGGTTGTCGTGCGTGTCGTAGGTGGTGCATGAGGTGTTGCCGAGCGGGTCGGTGATGGCGACGACCTGGAGTCGGGCATTGATGAGGTACCGGGTGACGGCGCCCTGCCCGTCGGTGAGTGTGGTGGTGCGGTGCTCGTTCTCCGCATCGGGCTCGCTGTAGGCGAACCTGTTCGCCACGTGCCCTTCGGCGCCGGACTGGCTGGTGCAGCGGTGGCGGTGGTCGTAGGTGTACTCGTAGCGGGAGTCGTTGGAGTCGACCCAGGCGGTCATCCGGTGCTCGGTGTCGTACTCGAACCGGGTCACCGCGCCGGTGGAGTGGGTGACGGCGATGAGGTCGCCTGCCTGGTCGTGCTCGTAGGACCTGATCAGCTGGTCCGAGCCGCCCTCAGCCGCGCCGACCAGGTGCAGGGCGGTGAGGCGTCCCTCTTCGTCGCATGTCAGCTTGAGCTCGTAGCCGGCGCTGTGCCGGATCGCGTACGGGATGCCGGTCTCGTCCGCGTAGTCGAACGTGATCCGGTGCCCGTTGCGGTCCGTGATCTCATCGGGCAGAGCTGTGCCGGGCGCGTGCAGGGCGTCGCTGAAGTAACGAGTCTGCCCCGTCACCGGGTCGTTGACCGCCCAGTCGCCCTGGACCGTTCGCATAAGCGGCCAGCGTGGACCGTCCTGCGGCAGTACCCGCTCACCCGTCTCCGGGACCGGATAGCGCAGCAGCATGCCGGTCTCCGTGACGAAGATGACCTCGTCGCCGTCGATCTCCAGGTGCTGGTCGACGGTGGAGGACCAAGAGGGGCCGATGTAGCGGCCAATACGGGTCGAGGACTCGTACTTGCGGGTGAAGGTCAGCGGCAGGGCGCCGGGCAGGGTGATGTCGCTCTGGGACAGAAACACCTTGCCCGACGCCAGGTCGACGGGGTCGGTGCCGTCGGTGCATTTGCTCTCGTCGCGACGGGTCTTGTCGTTGGCGTGGCCCGACTCGGCTTCGTCACGGGCGCTACGGGAGGCGCCACCGCTACCGTGACGGCCGCCGCCGCTCGTGGTGTGCGGGGCGTGCGGGGCGTCGTGCTTATTGCCCTTGAGGAGCTTGTTGAGTTCCGCGGCGTGCTGGGCGTCGTTCTCCGCGTGGTTGGTGGCGACCTTCTTCAGCCGGTCCCCCGCCCCGTGATACAGGTCCTGTACGGCCTTGCTCGCATCCTTGGCCAAGGTCTTGCCCAGCTTCTCCGCGCCGTCCTCAAGCGCCTTGACAATCCGGTTGCTCACTCGAAGCTCACCGCCGCGGCCTTCGACTCGAACTCAGCGGCGTGCGACGCCACCGACCGCGCATGCCCGCGAAACAACTCGGCGCGCTTGTGCAACTCCTCCGGATGGATGGAGAAACTCTCCCCCACGCCATTCCCGCCCCCGGCGGAGACACCGAGCGCCGACTCGACGGACTGGAAAACCATGCCGCTCACCGCCTTGCCGACCACCGCCACCAAGGGATTGATCGCCGCCTCGATGACCTGGCCGATGATGTACTGCTCCAACTGCTGCTCAAGGAAGTTCACGAGCTTCTTGCCGGCCGCGATGACCAGCGCCTCGGCCGCCTCCGCGATCCCGAGGGTGGCAACCGCTGCCGCCTGGTCGGCCACGAACGTGATGGCCAGCACGATGAGTTCGGTGATTGCTTCCATCTTCATCGCCACGATGGTGTCCGCCGCGATATCCAGTGCGGTGGCCACCGTGTGGCAGGCGTTGACCAGCTCCGTCATATGACTGCCTGAAAGCTGCCCCCACTTGGCCAGCAGCGCCTCGTACGACGCCCCTTGATACACCTCGGCCATTTGATGGATGGTCGCGGTCGAGTCCTTGTGGGTGTCGTCCAGCTTCTGGGCGAAGTCCCTGACATGGGACGCAAATTCGCGAACTTTGTCCTCATTGACGTTCGGCCAGTTCACCCCGATGAACTGAAGGAACGACACCACCTCATCAGGCAGCTCAATCGCCATAATTCCCCCCTCGGCCATGCGCCACGACAGCCCATCAGACTCTGCTCAGGAGCGTGCAAGAAGAGGGCAAACATGTGCCCTAAAAACCTTCAACAGTAGGCTTGTTGGTGGGGTGCCTGTTGTGAGTCCGGGCCTCAGCAGCTCCCAGTGACACCTGGACGCCCTCGGGGCCGGCGTCATGCAGAGGTGGATGCGGCGGCCTACCGGCGCCGAGGGGGCGGAGCGCCCCAAGCCTGCCGCGTCCGGGTCGACCCTGTGGTCGTTGGAGGTGGTGCAGCAGGCCGGGCCCCGGCAGGGGTGAGCTGTCGGCGGCGGCAGCGGAAATCCGTTGCCCGGCACGCCGCTCCGGCCGTGACAATGGCGCCATGTGTGACGCCGCCGCCCTCCGTCCCCTCTGGACCGTCCGCGCGGAGCCGCCCGGGTCGCCGGACGCCGGGGCGCTGTTGCGCGAGTACTACACCGAGGTGGCCGACCGCTACTTCGCGCTGTACGAGGGCCGCCGGTCGACGCCGCAGGAGATCGAGGAGGGGCTGGCGGAGTACCCCAGTGCCGATCTGGTGCCCCCGCGTGGGGTGCTGCTGGTGGCCCGGGCGGGTGGGGTGGTGGCGGGCTGCGCCGGGGTGCGGATGCTGGACGCGCGTACCGCGGAGCTCAAGCAGGTGTTCGTACGGGCCCCCTGGCGTGGGCGGGGCGGTGCGGGGCGGCTGCTGACGGCGGCCGAGTCGGCCGCGGCGCGGCTGGGCGCCGAGCGGGTCCGGCTGGACACCCGGCGGGACCTGGTGGAGGCGGTCGCGCTCTACCGGCGGCACGGCTTCGCGGAGATCGAGCCGTACCACGACGACCCGTACGCGGAGGTCTTCTTCGAGAAGCGGCTGGGCCGGCGCCCCTCGCCCGGCTGAGCATACGGATACGGACCGGTGCCGGACCGGATGCGGCCGTCAGGCAATCTCCAGCCGTGCTCACTTCGCCCGGTCGGGCGGGTGTGGGGCAGGCGGATGGGTGCGGGGCAGGGGTTGTCGGGCGTCGCCGTTGTGCGGCTCCTCGGCGTCCGAGCCGCACAGCTCCGCCGTCAGCTCCCGGACGAGTTCGGTGAGGTCGGTGGGGCGGTCCCTGGTCCACCAGTCGCCCAGCAGCTCCGCGAGCGACTCCTGACGGGCCGTCGAGAGCCGGTCCGCGCCCTCCCGTCCGCGGTCGGTGAGCATCAGCAACGGCCCCTGACGGACGGCGAGTCCGCGCTCCTCGATCTGCCGGACGCCCTCGGCGACCACTCCGAGCGGAACGGTGCTGCGTTCGGCGAGCAGCCCCGGCTCCACCGAGCCGTAGCGGTGGATGCGCAGGATGAGCCAACTGGCGGCCGGTTTGAGGTCGAGTCCGGCGCGGGCGGTGATCTTCTCGTAGATGTGTTTCCGGCCCTCCATGCTGCCGAGTTTGGACAGCGCACGGGCGACCTCGTCGCGCGAGGACCGTTCGACGGGGTTGGAGGAGACCACCTGGCTGGTGTCGGGGGCGGTGACGCTGCGGCGCAGCGGCTCCTCCTTGAGGAACCAGGCCAGCACGAACGCCACCAGGACCAGCGGCACGGCGTAGAGGAAGACATCGGTGATGGAGACGGAGTAGGCGTTCAGGACACCGGCGAGCTCGCCGGCCGGCAGCCGTGCCACGGTCCGCGGATCCTCGGCGATCCGCGCCGGGTCGACGCCCGCCGGCAGGGGGCGTCCGGCCAGGGCTGCGGCGATCCGCGGGCGGAGGTTGTTGGCGAAGACCGTGCCGAAGATCGAGACACCGAACGAGCCGCCGATGGAGCGGAAGAAGGTGGCACCGGAGGTGGCGACGCCGAGGTCCCGGTAGGGGACGGCGTTCTGCGCGATGAGCACCAGCACCTGCATGACCAGGCCCAGCCCGAAGCCGAAGACGAAGAAACAGACGCTCGTCCCGGCGACGCCGCTGGACGGTTCGAGCCGGTGCAGCAACAGCAGGCCGATCACGACGACGCCGGTGCCGGCGATCGGGAAGACCTTGTAGTGACCGGTGCGGCTGACGATCTGGCCGGAGCCGGTGGAGGCCAGCAGTATGCCGAGCACCATCGGCAGCATGTGGACTCCGGACAAGGTCGGTGTCACGCCCTGCACGACCTGAAGAAACGTCGGGAGGAACGTCATCGAGCCGAACATCGCGAAGCCGATGACGAAGCCGATGACGGCGGTGAGCGTGAAGCTGCGCAGCCGGAACAGCCGCAGCGGAAGCACGGGCTCGGCGGCCCGGCGCTCGATGACCACGAACACCGCCAGCAGCAGGGCGCCGAGGACACCGAACCCGATGATCTGCCAGGAGCCCCAGGGGTAGCTGACGCCGCCGAGCGAGGCCATCAGCACGAAGCAGGCGGCGGCCGCGGCGATGGTGACGGTGCCCAGGTAGTCGATCCGGTGCGGGGTGCGGCTGCGCGGGATGTGCAGCACGGCGGCGATGACGGCGAGCGCGACGATGCCGAGGGGCACGTTGATGTAGAACACCCAGCGCCAGCTGAGGTTGTCCACGAACAGGCCGCCGAGCAGCGGACCGAGCACGCTCGCACCACCGAAGACGAACCCGAACAGGCCCTGGTACTTCCCGCGTTCGCGTGGCGGCACGATGTCACCGACGATCGCCATCGACAGCACGATCAGGCCGCCGCCGCCCAGCCCCTGAAGGGCCCGGAAGGCGATCAGCTCCCCGATGTTCTGCGCGATACCGCACAGCACCGAGCCGATCAGGAAGATCACGATGGCGGTCTGGAACAGCTTCTTGCGGCCGTACTGGTCACCGAGCTTCCCCCACAGGGGCGTCGCTGCGGTGGCGGCCAGGAGGTAGGCGGTGACCACCCAGGACAGATGGTCGAGGCCGCCGAGTTCGCTGACGATGGTGGGAAGTGCGGTGGCCACGATGGTCTGGTCGAGCGCCGCGAGGAGCATGCCGAGCAACAGCGCGCCGATCGCGACGAGGATCGTCCGACGGGACCGGCCCTCGCCGGGGACGGCAGGAGCGCTGGTGTCCTGCGCCATGAGCCTCTCCCTCTGTGCCGGGGTGCCGGGTGCCGGGGTACGGGGTGGCCCTTCCTTCCCATGGGGACCGGCCTTCGGACTTCTTCCATCCTGGGCGGCGGTGCCGGATATGGCCCGCCGAGCGGTGTCCGGTATCCGGGCCGTACGGGGGACGGCCAGGGCGGGCCGGACGGATGTCGTCGAGCGCCTGCGCGGGGCGGGTGACGTCTGGATAATCGCTGCCGGTTCGAGGCGTCGAGGGAGGGACCACTCGTGACGGCACGGAACTGCCCGCACTGCTCTGCCCCGGTACGCGGCGACGGCCGGCCGGCCTGTCTGTGCGCGGCGGTCGGCGCGGACGACTTCGACCCGCTGCGCGTTCGGCCGTACGTGTCACTGCCCGACGGGGAGGAGGACAGGGAGCGGGACGCGGGCGAGGACACCGGCAGGGGCTACGGGAGGGGCTACGGCACCCGCGGCAGCAGGGATGACGGCGGGGTGGGTGGTGCCGGTCCCCTCTACGGGGAGGGGCCGGGTGCCGCCAGGACGGGCGGGGCCACGGCCGGGCCATGGGGAACCACCACCGGACCGGGCGACCAGCTGGACGACTTACCCGGGGTGGACGCAGCGGTGTACAGCGCCGACACCTCCGCCTCCGCCACCTTCTCGGCCACCTCCGTCTCCTCTGCTCCGTCGGCTCGCGCCTCCTCATCCCCCCTGGTCCCCCAGGCCCGGCGCCGCTCCGGTCCGACCTCCCGGACGTTCAGCGCGACCGCGGCCCGTACCTCCGCGTCATAGCGGCCGCTTCCCGCTCCCGGATACAGGCCGAGCTGCCGCAGCCGC
>NZ_SDIG01000141.1:0-17724 GCF_004122755.1 Streptomyces sp. TM32 | reverse complement strand
GCACCGCGCGGGCCCCACCCCACCCGCCGCGGCATCAGCGGGCCCGCCCCGGCGTCAGCGAGCCCGCCGCAGCATCAGCCCAACCCGCCCCGCCCTCAGTGGTGCCAAGGCCCGGTCACCGCGAACGTCGTCCCCGGCGTATAGCAATTGACGTACATCGTCCGGAAGTCGGGCGAGAACGTCACACCCGCGAACTCGCCCCACTCCGGCTTCTCCGGGGTGCCGATGTTCTGCCGGCCGCGCGCCATCGGATAGACCGCGCCGCGCCGGGTGAGGCCGAAGACGTGCTGGGCGCCGTCGCCGTCCTCACAGACCATCAGGCCGCCACTGGGTGCCAGGCAGATGTTGTCGGGTGATTCGCCGGGCAGTTGGAGGTCGGTGTCCGGGCCGAAGACGACGACCTGGGTCAGCTGCCGCTTCTTCGGGTCGTACTTCCACACCTGGCCGTAGTGGTCGGCCGTGGAGCCGGCGGAGCGGTGGGCGAAGCTGGAGACGAAGTAGACGCAGGAGCCGCCCCAGTAGCAGCCCTCCAGCTTCTGGGCGTGGGTGATGCCCCCGGGGCCGAAGTCCTGGAAGCGGATCGGGGTCTCACGGGCGAGCGGGTCGGGCACATCCACCCAGCTGACGTGGTCGAAGACGGTGCCGGGCCGCTGGATGGCGGAGAGGTCGGGCACACCGGGGACCCGCAGCGCCTGGAGCCGGCCGCCGGCCCGGAGGGAACCGCGGCCGCCCCTCGGCTCCTTGGGCAGAAAGCGGTAGAAGAGGCCGAACGGCTTGTCGAAGGCGTCCTCGGTCTCGTAGACGGTGCCGGTGCCGGGGTCGACGGCGACCGCCTCGTGCGCGAAGCGGCCCATCGCGGTCAGCGGGACCGCACCGGTGCGCCGCGGGTCGTACGGATCGACCTCGAAGACGAAGCCGTGGTCCTTGGTGTAGTTCTCCTCACCCGCCCGGAACTCGGTCTCCTCGCAGGTCAGCCAGGTGTTCCAAGGGGTGTGGCCGCCCGCGCAGTTGGTGGAGGTACCGGCGAGGGCGACCCGCTCGGAGCGCACCGTGTTGTCCCGGTCGAGTGCGAGGGCCGTGCAGCCGCCCTCGCCGCCCGGGTCGTACGTCAGCCCGCGGACCGTGGGGACGGCCTGGCGGGAGTGCGTACGGTTCTCGTGGTTGCGGACCAGACGGGTGCCCCCGTGGCGGCCGGGGAAGGCCGCCATGCCGTCGCAGTTGCCGGGCACCTTGCCCTCCCCGGAGAGCAGCGGGTCGCCCTCCCGGGAGAGCACCCGGTGCCGGAAGCCCCGGGGGAGGTCGAGCAGGCCGTCCGGGTCGGGGACCAGCGGGCCGTAGCCGCGCCGGCCCATGCCCTGGGCGGTCGCGGTCCCCGCGAAGAGCTCCGTGAGGCTTCCGGAGAAGGCGAGGGCCGTCCCCAACGCACCGGTGCGGGCCAGGATCTGACGTCGTGTCGCGGACATGGCGGCTCCCTGTTGGCGGACAGGTGACGTGACCCGCCGTGTGTACCACGCAGTCGGGGCGCCGGGAACCACGCGACGGGCACGGCCGGGTGGCGCGCCGCCGTACCGCCTACCGGGAGCCGTCGGCCACCAGGGCGCCCGCGTCGCGCGCCAGCGCCGTCAGCCGGGAGATCGCCCGGAAGTACTTCTTGCGGTAGCCGCCGCGCAGCATCTCCTCGCTGAACAGCTCGTCGAAGGCCTTGCCGGAGGTCAGCACGGGCACCTCGCGGTCGTAGAGCCGGTCCGCGAGGACCACCAGGCGCAGCGCCGTCGACTGGTCGGGCACCGCCTGGACGTCGGTGAGGCAGACCGCTTCGATGCCGTCGCACATCGCGCCGTAGCGGCTGGGGTGCACCGTGGACAGATGCTCCAGCAGGGAGGGGAAGTCGTCGAGCGAGGCACCGGGCGTGCGGTATGCCGTGCGGGTGACCGTCTCGTCGTCGTACGGGGCGGGCGCCTCGGGCAGGCCGCGGTGGCGGTAGTCCTCGCCGTCGATGCGCAGCGGACGGAACTGGGCGCTCAGCCCCTGGATCTCGCGCAGGAAGTCGGCGGCGGCGAACCGGCCCTCGCCGAGCTTGCCGGGCAGCGTGTTGGACGTGGCGGCCAGCGCCACGCCGGCGTCCACCAGCTTGCCGAGCAGGGTGGAGACCAGGACGGTGTCACCGGGATCGTCCAGCTCGAACTCGTCGATGCACAGCAGCCGGTGCTCGCCGAGTGTGCGCACGGTCTGCTGGAAGCCGAGCGCCCCGACGAGGTTCGTCAGCTCGACGAAGGTGCCGAAGGCCTTGCGCTCCGCCGGGGCCGGGGTGGCGTGCCACAGGGAGGCGAGCAGGTGGGTCTTGCCGACGCCGTAGCCGCCGTCCAGATAGACGCCGCGCGGGCCCTTGGGCGCCGCCGGCTTCCTGGCGAACCAGCGCCGCTTCTCCGGGGTCGCCCGCCCGCCCTCGATGCTCTCCGCGAAGTCGCTCAGGACCTGGACGGCCTCGGCCTGGCTGGGCTGCTTCGGGTCCGGAATGTAAGTGTCGAAGCGGGCGCCCTGGAAGCGCGGCGGCGGCACCATCTCGGCAACCAGGCGTTCGGCCGGGACATGCGGGGCGCGGGCGGTCAGCGCGGCGGGGGTCGCGTCCCCGTCGGCCGGCGGAACGGCCGTCGGGGCGGGCTGCGGAGAAGAGGACTCGGAAGGTGACACAGCGCTCCAGCCTATCTCCTGTGCGGGAGACGTCGGTCCGGTGAGCGAGGCATGTCACACTGCCGCCATGCGACGCCTGTTCCCTCTCCCCGCCCTGCCCGTGCCGACGCCTGAGACCGGGAATGCCGAGGTGGGGGCGGTCGGCCAGGTGGACCGGCCGTGGACGCCGGCCGAGCTGGCACAGGCCTATGCGTATCCGGCGTCGGACGATCCGGCGCGCGCGGGCCGCCCCGGCTGGCTGCGCGCCAACATGGTGTCCTCCCTGGACGGGGCGGCCCACCACGGCGGCCGCTCGCAGCCGCTCTCCGGCGACGCCGACATGCGGATCTTCGGGGTGCTGCGGGCGCTCGCGGACGCCGTGGTGGTGGGGGCGGAAACGGTGCGGCAGGAGGGCTACCGCCCGGCCCGCGCCCGGGACGTGTTCGCCGCCCACCGGGCCGCCGCCGGCCAGGCCCCTGCCCCGGCCATCGTCGTGGTCACCGCCGGTCTCGGGCTGGACTTCACGCTGCCCCTGTTCACCGCGCCGGTGGTGCCCACCCTCGTGCTGACCGGCGCCGGCGCACCGGCGGACCGGGTGGCGGCGGCCAGGGCCGCGGGTGCCGAGGTGTTGTTCGCCGGGGAGGGCCTGGGCGTCGATCCCGCCCGGGTGGCCGGGGTGCTGGCCGAACGGGGCCACACCCGGCTGCTGACGGAGGGCGGGCCCCGGCTGCTGGGACAGTTCGCCGCGGCCGATGCGCTGGACGAGATGTGTCTGTCGCTGGCCCCCGTGGTGGCCGTGGGTGACGCCCCGAGGATCATGAACGGGCCGGCCGTCCCGGTTCCGGAGCGTTTCGTCCTGGCATCGGTGCTGGAGGAGGACGGGTTCCTGTTCACTCGGTACCGCCGGACGTGACAATCGGCGGAATTGTCTGTTCCGCTTAGCTTCCGTTGGGCACACTTAGAGCCAGCAGGCCCCGTGTGGCGACGGGGCGGATGGTTTCTGTCGGGCTCCGCGCGATGCGGTGCCCCGAGGAGAAGAAGGGCGTCCGTCGTGTTCACGAGCGTATTGATGATCGAGAAGCCTCTGACGGCCGCCGACGTGGAGTTCGTGACCACGCTGCACGGCGAGGACCGGATCTCGTTCGTCGTGCTCATGCAGCCGCGCGGCAAGCAGGACGTCCTCCTGCGGGCGATCGACGACGTCGCCCTCGGCGAGTTCGACGACGCCGTACGGGAGGGCGAGGAACCGGGCGGCGCCCAGGCGGAGGCGCCCGCCGAGGTGGCCCTGGCACACACGCTGCAGGCGCTGCGCGCCACCGGCGCGGAGGCCGTCGGGCAGGTGGTCGAGGACCACCCGCTGGACCTGCTGCGCTCCATCGTCGACGAGACCGGCGCGGACGAGGTGATCGTGCTGACCACCCCGCACTTCGTCGAGGAGTTCTTCCACCGCGACTGGGCGTCCCGCGCCCGCCACATGGTCGGTGTCCCGGTCCTCAAGCTCTTCTCGCACGCGGCGGACGACCAGCCCCAGCAGGGCGCCGGGGGCTGAGCGGCCGCCGCACCGCGCATCAGGGACGGGCGCCGGTCCGCAGGCGGAGCCGGCCGTCGCGCACCTCGGCGACCTCGTCCGCCGCGTCCAGATGTGCCGGGTCGTGGGTGACCAGCACCGTCGCGGTCGCGCGCTGACGGGTGAGGGTGACCAGCAGATCCAGCACCGCGGCGCCCCGCTCGTGGTCCAGGGCGCTGGTCGGCTCGTCCACCAGCAGCACCGCCGGCTCGTTCATCAGCGCCCGCGCGATGTTGATCCGCTGCCGCTGACCGCCCGACAGCTGATGCGGCCGCCGGCCGGCCAGCCGGTCCAGGCCGACCGCGGCCAGCAACTCCAGCGCCCGGGCCCGCGCCTTACGGGGCGAGCGGCCGTCCAGATGGGCCATCACCTGGAGCTGCTCGGCGGCGGTCAGTGACGGCAGCAGGTTCGGCTGCTGGAAGACCGTGCCGACGGTCGTGCGGCGCAGCGCCGTCAGTTCCGCGCGGCCGAGCCCGGTGGTGTCCGTGCCGTCGAGCACCACCCGTCCGCGGTCCGGGCGGATCAGCGTGGCGGCGACCGCGAGCAGACTGGACTTACCGGAGCCGGACGGTCCGATCACCGCCGTCAGACTGCCCGGAGACACGGTCAGCGAGACCGCGTCCAATGCGGTCAGCCGGGCGTCGCCGTCGGGGTAGGTGAGGGTGACATCGGTCAGTTCGAGGCTCATCGGGCACTTCCCAGGGCGGTCAGCGGGTCGACGGAGGTGATGCGGCGGATGGCCAGCGCGGCGCCGGCGGCGCCCAGCGCGGTCATGATCAGGGCCGGGAGCAGCACGGTGGACGGGGCGAGCACGAAGGGCACCGTGGAGCCGATCCCGGCGCCCACCGCGGCCACCACGGCGCTGCCCAGGCCGGTCCCGAGCAGCAGCAGGACGACGGCCTGGCCGAGTGCGTCCCGCAGCAGCGAGCCGGTCGAGGCGCCCAGCGCCTTCAGCACCGCGACGTCACCGCTGCGCTGAATCGTCCACACCGTGAAGAACGCCCCGATGACCAGCGCGGAGATCGCGAAAAGGAAACCGCGCATCAGCTGGAGGGAGCCGTTCTCCGCGCGGTACGAGCCGATGGCCTCCAGCGCGTCGCCGGTACGGACGGTCCTGGTGCCGAGCCGGGCGTCGGCGGCGGCCAGATCGGCCGACCCGGTGGTGGACAGGGCGAGCACGGTCGCATCCGCCCCGGGGGCCCGGCCGGAGCCGCCGCCCGCCCCCGAGCCGCCGGCCGCCTTCCGCCAGTCCGCCGGCGACATCCAGACCACCGGCGTATGGCTGTACATCGCCGAACCCGACACCGCTGCGACCGTGCAGGTCCGGCCGCCCAGCGTCAGGGAACCACCGGCCCGTACGCCCAGGGCCGCGGCGGCCTTCCCGGACAGCACCACCGCCCCGTCCCCGACCCCCTCCGGCGCCGGCCCGGAACCCGGCCGCACCCCGAACGCCGACACCGCGGCGCTCCGGCCGCCCGCCTCGGCCTTCGCCGGCGCGATCCCCAGCGGCTCGGCGCTCCGTACGCCCGGCACCCGTGCCCAGGCCGTCGCGGTCCGCGCGGACAGCCGCGAGTCGGTGAACGCGAGGCCGCTGCCGTCGGCGGGCGCCGAGAACACCAGGTGATCGGCGGGCAGCGCGGTGATCGCCGAGGTGTTCTCCCGGCCCAGGCCCGCGGTCAGGCCCGACAGCAGCCCCACCAGCACCGTGATCAGCACAATGACGGTGCCCATCAGGGCGAACCGTCCCCTGGCGAATCCCAGGTCCCTCCAGGCCACGAACACAGGTGGTGCCCTCCTTGCTTCCGGCGGCCGGACCCAGCGCCCGGCGGCCGGACCACTGTCACCCGCCGGGCGGCGTCCGGGCATCGCGCGGGGGAGTGGTCCGCCGGCGCCGGAAGGTGGGCCCCGAGGTCAACCCTTCGGTTGATGCCGCAGGTGGGGAGCGCCCTTAGCCTGAGGGGGCCGTGACCGAAGAAACTGTGACCGAAGAACCCGTGACCGCCCCCTCCCTCACCCCCGTCGTGCGGGCGCTGCGCAGCTGCCTGCATCTGATGGTGGCCGCGCTGCTCGCGCTCGCCGCCGTACGGGCGGTGGCCGACCGCACCCCGGACGCCCCGGCCGTGCTCGCCGCCGCGTCGGCGCTGTGCGCGCTCTACGTCACCGGCCACCGGCTGCCCCGCCTGCGCGCCTCCACCGGCGCCGCCGCCCTCTGGCTCGCCGCCCTGGCCCTGGTCTGGCTGGTCCTGCTGGCTCTCACCCCGGACGGCGTCTGGGTGGCCTTCCCGCTCTTCTTCGTCCAGCTGCATCTGCTGCCGCTGCGCTGGGCCCTGCCCGCGGTCGCGGCCACCACCCTCGCCGCCGTCGCCGGATTCGGCTGGCACACCCACACCCTCAGTGTCGGCACGGTGCTCGGCCCCTTCCTGGGCGCCGCCGTCGCGGTCGCCGTCGTCCTCGGCTACCAGGCCCTCTACCGGGAGAGCGAACAGCGCCGGCGCCTCATCGAGGAGCTCACGGCGACCCGCAGCGAGCTGGCCGCCGCGGAACGCGCCGCCGGCCGGCTCGCCGAACGCGAGCGGCTGGCCCGCGAGATCCACGACACCCTGGCGCAGGGGCTGTCCAGCATCCAACTGCTGCTGCGGGCCGCCGAACGCGTCCTGCCCCAGCAGCCCACCACGGCCCTCGGGCACGTCCGGCAGGCCCGCACCACCGCCGTCGACAACCTCGCCGAGGCGCGCCGCTTCGTGCAGGCGCTCAGTCCGCCCGCCCTGGAGGCGGGGTCGCTGCCCGCCGCCCTGGAGCGGCTCTGCGCCACCACGGCCCGCAGCTCCGGTCTCACCGTGCACTGTCAGGTCTCCGGCGTGCCCCTCGCGCTCCCCACTCCGCACGAGGTCGCCCTGCTCCGCATCGCCCAGTCCGCGCTCGCCAACACCGTCCGGCACGCCGCCGCCGGCCGCGTCGAGCTGACCCTCAGCTACATGGACACCGAGGTCGCGCTGGACGTCGTCGACGACGGTGCCGGGTTCCGTCCCGCCGACGTGCCCGCACCCGGCTCCGCCGCGGCCCCGGGCACCGGCTTCGGCCTCGCCGCGATGCGCGCCCGGGCCCGCGCCCTCCAGGGGACGCTCGCCGTCGAGTCCGCCCCCGGGGAGGGAACCGCGATCGCCGTCACCCTGCCCTGCCCCGCCTCTGCACCCGACGCCGCCCCGGAGGCCGCCTCGTGACCGTCCCGGCCACCACCGTCCGGCTGCTGCTCGCCGACGACCACCCCGTCGTCCGCGCCGGGCTGCGCGCCGTCCTGGAGACCGAGCCGGACTTCGAGATCGTCGCCGATGTCCCCACCGCCGAGCAGGCGGTCCGCCTCGCCGCGGAGTGCGACGTCGACGTGGTCCTCATGGACCTCCAGTTCGGCGGCCGGATGCTGGGCTCGCAGGCCACCGCCGAGATCACCGCCCGCCCCGGCGGCCCCCGCGTGCTCGTCCTGACCACCTACGACACCGACGCCGACATCCTCGCCGCCATCGAGGCCGGCGCCACCGGCTACCTCCTCAAGGACGCCCCGCCCCAGGAGCTGGCCGCCGCGGTCCGCACCGCCGCCGCCGGGCGGTCCGCGCTCGCCCCCACCGTCGCGCTGCGCCTGATGGACCGGCTGCGCACCCCTGCCACCGCGCTCTCCCGGCGCGAGACGGAGGTCCTCCAGCTCGTGGCCGAGGGCCACTCGAACGCGGCGGTCAGCAAGCGGCTCTTCCTCAGCCAGGCGACCGTCAAGTCCCACCTCGTCCACATCTACGCCAAGCTGGGCGTGGACTCCCGTACGTCCGCGGTCGCCGCCGCCACCGCACAGGGCCTGATCCGCCGCTGACCACTACGGCCGACCCCCGACGCCGGGTCCGGCCGGGTCCACGGACCGGCGCTGTCGGTGCCGGGTGCGAGAATCATCGACAGCACGACCGAACGGCAGCACACCGCTCGCGATGATCGACGATCAGGGAGACGCACCATGGCACCCGCCATCCCAGCCTCGATGGACCGGCCGCACTTCATCGGTATCGGCGGAGCCGGTATGTCGGGCATCGCCAAGATCCTCGCGCAGCGCGGCGCCCGGGTGGCGGGCAGCGACGCCAAGGACTCCGCGACCGCCCAGGCCCTGCGCGCCCTCGGCGTCACGGTCCACCTCGGCCACGCCGCCGGGCATCTCGCCGAGGACGCCACCAGCGTCGTCGTCTCCTCCGCGATCCGCCCCGACAACCCCGAGCTCGCCGCCGCCCAGGAGCGCGGCATCCCGGTCGTCCACCGCTCCGATGCGCTCGCCTCCCTCATGGAGGGCCTGCGCCCCATCGCCGTCGCCGGCACCCACGGCAAGACGACGACGACCTCCATGCTCGCCGTCTCCCTCGGCGCCCTCGGCCTCAAGCCGTCCTACGCCATCGGCGGCGACCTCGACGCCCCGGGATCCAACGCCGAGCACGGCGCCGGCGAGATCTTCGTCGCCGAGGCCGACGAAAGCGACCGCAGCTTCCACAAGTACGCCCCCGAGGTCGCCATCATCCTCAACGTGGAGCTGGACCACCACGCCAACTACGCCTCGATGGACGAGATCTACGAGTCCTTCGAGACCTTCGTCGGCCGCATCCGCCCCGGCGGCACCCTGGTCATCGCCGCCGACCAGCCCGGCGCCCGCGAGCTGACCGAGCGGATCTCCGGCCGTCATGACATCGAGGTCGTCACCTACGGCGAGTCCGCGGACGCCGACGTCCGCATCCTCAAGGTCAACCCCCGCGGCCTGACCAGCGACGTCACCGTCACCCTGACCAGCGGCAAGATCCTCACCTTCACGGTCTCCGTCCCGGGCCGGCACTACGCCCACAACGCCGTCGCCGCCCTGGCCGCCGGCGTCGCCCTGGGCCTCCCGCCGCACAACCTCGCGTCCGCGCTCGGCAAGTACACCGGCGTCAAGCGCCGCCTCCAGCTCAAGGGCGAGGCGGCCGGCGTCCAGGTCATCGACTCCTACGCGCACCACCCCACGGAGATGACCGCCGACCTGGAGGCCATCCGCGGCGCCGCCGAGGGCTCCCGGGTGCTGGTCGTCTTCCAGCCGCACCTCTTCTCCCGCACCCAGGAGCTGGGCACGGAGATGGGCCAGGCACTCGCCCTCGCCGACGCCTCCGTGGTCCTGGACATCTACCCGGCCCGCGAGGACCCGATCCCGGGCGTGACCAGCACTCTGATCATCGACGCCGCGCGCGCCGCGGGCGCCGATGTCACCCCCGAGAGCGACCAGGCCGCCGTCCCGGAGGTCATCGCCGGAATGGCCAAGCCCGGTGACCTCGTTCTCACCATGGGCGCGGGCGACGTGACCGACCTCGGCCCCGCCATCCTGTCCCGCCTGGGCAACTGAGCCAAGGAGGCCCCGATGCCGTACGAGATCGACAAGCCCGACGAGCAGTGGCGCGCCGAGCTGACCCCCGCGGAGTACCAGGTGCTCCGCCAGGCCGGCACCGAGCCCGCCTTCGTCGGCGAGTACACCGACACCACGACCGAGGGCGTCTACTCCTGCCGTGCCTGCGGCGCCGAGCTCTTCCGCTCCGACACCAAGTTCGCCAGCCACTGCGGCTGGCCGTCCTTCTACGACCCACGCGACTCGGACGCGGTGGAACTCGTCCCCGACACGTCGCACGGCATGACGCGGACCGAAGTGCGCTGCGCGCGCTGCGGCTCGCATCTCGGGCACGTCTTCGAGGGCGAGGGGTATCCCACCCCCACCGATCAGCGGTACTGCATCAACTCGATCTCGCTGCGACTGATCCCCGACGAGGATCAGTCCCGCTAGCGCGGGGAGGACACCTTGCCGATATCGGCATGGGTAGGGCCGACCACACTGCTCCCGTACGCGCCTGCGGGGCGCGAACGGGAGCAGTGCCGGTGAGTCGCTCAGGACTCCTGCAGGGCACGGAACGAGTCGAACCAGACGGTGGTCCGTCCGACCTTTCCGTTCTCCTCCCTGACAGTGCGGTTCGCGTACAGGGGGTTGAGGATCCACGGCTTCTTGTGAGCGCCCCAGCCCGTCTGCATGGATTCGATCTGCACCACTCCGTAGGTGGCCACCGCGAGCTTCCCGGTCTCCCGGAACATATGCATCTGCTGCGTCAGATAGTCCTTGTGCGACGCGAACCACGGACTCATCGCGAGGAAGTCGTCCCACCTCTCCTGGGGGAAGGGCTTCTCGAACGCGTTGCCGATCACCTGCCATACGCGGGTGTTCGGGGGCACCTCGTACTTCTCGGCATAGGCCTCCGGGATCTTGTCGCCCATGTGCTTCTCCCAGTGCTGCACCAGGGAGAACTCCGTGGCGAGGAACTTCTTGCTCTTGTCCAGGCGGGACACGACGTACTGGACGTACCTGCCGGCCGCCTGCAGGGAGTCGACGTGCGGATGGATATCGAGGCCCTCGATCTCCGGCTTCCTGTTGACGAAGTCGACCCACCGCTCGGTGGCCTTCGTGCGCCCTTCCTTCTCGTCGAGGCGATTGAGAGCCCCCATGTACAGGCGGGTCCGGCAACCCTGCGGGAAGGTCTTCCTGCGGTAGGCGATGACGTGTTCGGCGATGTACTCGTAGAAGACATTGAGACGCGCATCGCGCTCGTCTTTCATGGTTTCGAGGAAGGGCTCGTTGCCGATGGTGAGGATGTCCATCTTCCCCATGACAGCGTGCAGTACCCGGTCCACGCGCTTCAGCAGCGCTGCCATCTCCTTGCTGCCCACCTTGGGAAGCGACTGCCCGAGGGTCAGGAAGGGGAACTTCAGCGAGAGGATCGTCTTGAAGCCGTTCCCGCTCGCGTCGAGCAGCCTGGCGATGGACCGCTGCTGGGCCGGGTCGTGCGTGTCGAGGTAGTCCGTCATCGGGACGAAGCCGCGCACCCACTTCGCCGAAAGAGCCCTCACCTGGTCGAAGTTCATGTCGGAGGGATCCTCGTTGAAGTTCACCCCGAGTGCGCCGTTCGGCGCCTCGCCCGTGGGTGCGCCGCCGTCCTTCGCGTCCGTCTTCACACTCACCCCAGCCGACTGCTTACCACCCGTAGGACTGCACGCCGCCGTGAGGACGGCTGCACCGGACACTCCCAGCAGCCAGCGACGTGAAGACGTCCTCCCGAGGGAGGATGTACCGGATGTGCCAGGCTGCGCGGACGACTCGTGCCGCATTGCTGTTCTCCGATTCTGGTGAAGTCGTGGCCGGCCGTCGTCCCCCACCGGCATCATCTGTGGCGTGCCGACCGGGCGGAGGTCGCCGAACTCCCTTTGCCGACAGGCGGCTTCACCCTCCATACGACGCCTCGGCGTCGGTCCCCTGCATGACAACGTAGTTCATCGGAGCGCCCGCACGGGCCCGCCCCCTGCCGGAACAACATGAGGCCCCTGGCGGCGCCGCCGTAACGCGTAGCGGACCTGAGAGCCGGCTGGAGGCTGAAGGTCCTGGGGAGCCGCTTGCTCCGACTGCCGGGCGACCTCGGCCAGGGACGTGCGACGCGGCGCCGTGCTGCGAGTGAGCCTGATGATCCGCCAAGATAATGGGCCCGTATCTCCGGGCCGGGCCAACGTCAGCGATGCCCGCCAACCGGCGGACGGGGTACGGGTCCCGGCCGCCGTCCGGCGGCAGCTCGGCCGCCAGCCGCGCGGCGCCCGCCGCATATACACCCCGTCGAGCACGCGCAGACAACCGCCGCGTGCGAGGAGCACCTCGCCGGTGTGCCGCAAACCCAGAGCGCGCTGGTGTGCGACCAGTTCCTGAGAGCGAGGTACGAGCGGGGACAGCGGTAGCCCGGACAGTGCCCCGGGCAGGCCGAGACGATGCCCGAACTCCAGCCCCACCCTGCGTTCCACACCTGTAGGCGGTCGCTCATCTGCACGTGATGAGCGGCCCACCCCAGTCGGCGTGATCGGAGTTGTTCCCGTTGCCTCCGTCCGTGGCCACGAGTCGTAGCTCGCTGCCGCCGGTGAGGTCCGCGGTGAGACGCTTCGCGGATTGGCCGACCGTCATCAGCCCGCTGTCGGCGACCAGCGTGCCGTCCCGGTAGATCTGGAAGACCACCGAGCCGTTCGCGCCCACTTCGTCGTCGACCCCCACGTCCACGCTGAGGGCGGAGCAGGCGCCGCCGAGCTGGTAGGTGATCTCGCTGTTGGCGTGGGCCCCCAGCCCTTCGGCGTAGCCGATGCCCGCGATGGTGAGGGGACGCCCGTCGATGCTGCGGTTCTGTCCCACCGGCCCCCAGGCGTTCTGGCTGGAGCTCCACGGCCGGGCGCTTAACGCGGTGGTGTGGGCGGGGGGCGGCTTGTCCTCGGGGCCCCGGGGTGCGGAGGGCGACCGGGGGGCCGACTTCGAGGGCCGGGAACTCGGGTGCTTCGACGCCGTGCTGCGGCCGGCGGTCGGTGTGGCCGACGCCGAGCGGGAGGCGGTCGCCGACTTCTCGGGAGACGCCGTCGGCGACCGGTCGGGAGTGGGAGCGGAAGAGTGGCCGACCCGTCCGGGGCCGGGGCCCGAGGCCTGGTGGCGCGTCGGGCCGAGCAGCGGGCCGACGGATATGGCAAGCCCGGCCACGACGGTCACGGCGGCGGCGAGCACGGCGATGCGCGCCGGGGCGAGTCGGGACCCCCGGGCCTTGCGCGGCCCGTTGGAGGGGTTCTTCCCCATGGGGTGCGCGGAGGCGGCGGGTTCGTCGTCGGTGAAGGGCATGTGCCCCGTGAAGGAGACCTGCCCGGCGTCGGACGGGCCGGAGCCCTCCCCCGGATGCGGCCCGACCGGCCCGGACGCGAAGTCGTCGCGCAGCTCGGTCCTTCGGGGGCCCTGGTGCCAGACGGCGGCGGTGTGGCGTACCGCCGCCAGCAAGCTGGCCTGCCAGTCCGTCCGCGCGTCTCCCGGGTCGGGGGAGTGCAGGACGCCGGCGATGGCTTCCGCCGCCAGATCCGCCGCGGCCTGGGAGGATCCGCAGCAGGTGCGGGCGTAGGCCAATACGGCGGCGTAGTGCCGGCGGTGGAACTCGTCGAGGGCTTCCTCGGCCGGTCCGTCCGGAACTGCCGCCCCAGGTGGATCGGCCGTCGCCGGGCCGTCGGTCCGGGCGGCCGCACGGATACGTGCGACCAGCTCGGTATCGGACGGTTCTGTTCCGCCGGTGGGGGCGCATTGCTCTTGCATAAGTGGGCTACTGACCCTTCGACGGCCTGACGCTTCATAAAAATACCGCAGGGCGTACAGGGTTGCGCTGCCGGTCCGTCACTGTGGTCGATCGGCGCGGAACACGGCTTCTGATGCTGCGTTACGTGCGGCCCGTCCCTGCGAGAGGCGGGCCGGGAACCTCCCCTGCTCTTCGGGCAGTTCACACCGTCATCACGATCGCCGTCACCACCAGCCCCGCCCCGATGAGCCAGCGGCCGCTGAATTCGGTGAGTTCGCGGCCGTCGATCACGGGGCCCGGGACGAGGAGGCGGGCGGTGAAGGTGGCGTTGGTGGGGTCGAAGGTGAGGTGGGCCTCCTGGAAGTCGAGCCAGCGGCGGGTGAGGGGGTACCACGCCTTGTAGACGCTCTCCTTCGCGCTGAAGATCAGGCGGTCCCAGCAGACCTCGGGCTGCGCCGCGGCCAGCCGGGCGAGCTGGGGGCGTTCCGCGGGGAGGGTGACCAGATCGACCACCCCGGGGTCGTCCACCGGCAGATGGGGCTCGGCGTCCAGGCCGATGGTGCGCACCTCGGCCGAGCGGGCCACCGCGGCGGCGCGATAGCCGTTGCAGTGCGTCATCGCGCCGACGATGCCGGCCGGCCACTGCGGCTCCCGGCGGGGGCCCGGAAGCAGGGGAGCGGGAGCGATCCCCAGCTCGGCCAGTGCGCTGCGGGCGCAGCCGCGTACGGTGCCGAACTCCTTCTGCCGCTTGGGGACGGCCTCGGCCACCAGCGCCCACTCCTCCGGGAACATCTGCGACACCGGGGCGTCCTGGAAGGCCTCCGCGGTCACGACCGGGGGCGGCAGCAGTTTGTCGATCATGCGGGGGTCCCCGTGGTGTCGCCGGCCGCGGCCGGCACGGGGAGGATCTGGACCGGGCGGCCCGGGGCGCGGGAGCGGCGCTGCCACTCGCGCGGGTAGCCGAGCGACACCTCCTGATGTGGGACGCCGTCGCAGACCAGCAGCCGCGGGATGTGGAGATGGCCGTAGACCACGGTGGCGGCCCGGAAGCGGACGGGCCAGTCGGCGGTCGCCTCCGTACCGCACCACAGCGCGAAATCCGGGTACCACAGCGGCTCGGTGGGCTCGCGCACCACCGGCCAGTGGTTGACGAGCACCGTCGGCAGGTCCTCGGGCACGGCGGCGAGCCGGGCCTCGGTGGCGGCCACCCGCGCCCGGCACCAGGCCTCTCGCGTCGGATACGGGTCCGGGTGCAGGAAGTGCTCGTCGGTGCACACCACTCCGGCCTTCTCGGCCCGGGCGAGCGCCTCGCGCGTGGACGTCACCCCGGGCTGCCGGAAGGTGTAGTCGTAGAGGAGGAAGAGCGGCGCGATGACGACCGGACCGCCGTCCCCCTCCCACACCGGATAGGGGTCCTCGGGGGTGAGGACGCCCAACTCCCGGCAGATGCCGACCAGATGCTCATAGCGCGCCACACCGCGCAGCTGTACCGGGTCGTCGGCCGTCGTCCACAGCTCATGATTGCCGGGCACCCACACCACCTTGGCGAACCGGCTGCTGAGCAGGGCGAGCGCCCAGCGGATGTCGGACACCCGCTCGCCGATGTCGCCGGCCACCAGCAGCCAGTCGTCGTCGGACTGCGGCTGCAGCCCCTCGACGATGTCGCGGTTCTCCTTGTAGCGGACGTGCAGATCGCTGACGGCCACCAGGGCGCCGCGCCCGCCGCTCCGTGCGGAGCGTGCAGGGGGCGCGAGGGCGGGGCCGGCGGTGCCGGGCGTGGGGGTGCGGATCTCGTAGGTCACCCTCGAAGTAAAAACGGTGCCGGGGAGAGAGTGAAGGGCGGACCGAAAATGTAGGGGTTCGTGTCACCGGCCCGGTGGCGGGGGAGTGGGGCGGCCGCCGGTCCCGGGAGCGCCGCCGCGGCGGATCCGGGTGGCCAGCCACAGGTCGAAGCGGTCGTCGGGGTCGTCGAGGCGGCGGCCGGTGAGGTCCATCACCTTGTCCAGGCGGTTGCGTACGGTGTGCCGGTGGACGCCGAGCCGCCGGCTGGTGGCGTCCCAGGCGCCGCCGGTCTCCAGCCACGCCGCGAGCGTGGCGGTCAGTTCCTCGCCGTGGTCGGCGAGGTCGAGCGGGCCCAGCACCGTGTCGGCGTAACCGTGCAGCGTACGGCGGTCGCCCAGGTCGAGCAGGAGCCGGCTGGCCTGGCTCTGCCGGGCCTCGGCGGGCTCCCCGCCGGCCCGGCTGACGGCGAGCAGACCGGCCGCCTGGTGCAGTGAGACCCGGACCGCTTCGGGGCCGGCGGCCGGGCCGATACCGGCCGGACGGTGCGGGGCGAAGCGGGCGAGCACCTCGCGGACGTCCAGGTCCTCGCCGGCCACCGCCTCGATCAACGGGCCTGCCGCCCCGTCCACGACCCGGACCAGGCCGCCGGGCAGCGCCAGCGCCAGATCGGCGGCCATCTCCTGCGCGGCGCCCTCCGCGGTCCCCTCCCGCGACGGGTCCGGCCCCGTACGGCCTCCCGTGCCGCCCGGGGCCTCCACCACGACCCCCCGCACCCGCTCGGCGGTCAGCCCCACCGACTGCAGCACGTCCCGGGCCCGGTCGGCGGACGGGGCCTCGTCCGCCAGCAGCTCCGACAGCAGCGCCGACCTGCGGCGCCGCTCCGGCTCATCGCGCAGATGACGGCGCTCCAGCTCCAGGGAGAGCAGGGAGACCAGGCCCGGGACGACCGAGCGGGCGGCGTCGTCCAAGCGACCGGTGAGCAGCAGCAGCCCGCGCAGCCGCCGGGCCCCCAGCGGCTGCACCTCCAGCTGCTGCCCGGCGGCCGTGCTGGCGGCGCTGCCGCGCAGCCCGTGCGCGGCGACCCGGGTGAGCAGCTCCTGCGCCTGCGCGGGAGGCGTGCGCCGCGCCCGCTCGCCGGCCGCCAGGAGCCGCCCCAGGGGGTCGAGCACCGCGGCGCCCACGCCGGTGGCGGCCGTCCATTCCGTCAGCATCGGGACCAGGCCGCCGCCGGTCGCCGCGGCGGTCAGCCGCCGCTGGGTGGCGAAGGCCCGCTGCAGCAGTTCGCGCTGTTCCTGGGCCCGCGCGTCGAAGACCGCCTTGGTGACGGCGATGAAGGGCACCCCGTCCGGCACCGTCAGCAGCGGCAGCCCGGCCTCCTCCGCCGCCCGCACCAGCGGCTCCGGCGCCTCCTGATACGGCAGCCCCTGCCCCAGCCCGAGCGCCAGACACGCCGCCCCGCCCTCGGCGACGTCCCGGACGTACGCCCGGCACGCGGCGGGCTCCCTCGGCAGCAACAGCCCGATGGTCATGAGGAGTTCGCCGCCCTCCAGCCACTTTCCCGGCGCCGGCAGATCCGAGACCGTCGCCGCCTCGATCGTGCGGGCCAGCAGGTGCGGCGGCACGTCGTAGGCGACCGACAGATCGAGGTCGGGCCGGTCCAGGAGGTCGGAGAGGTGCAGGGGCATGTACACAGTGTCCAGCACATGTGCCGTGAATGGACGATCGGGAGAGCGGGGTGGCCGCTGACCGCGCGCTTCGCAGGGCGGCGGACGGCCTCGGGAGCACCTGTCGGGCCCGGTCCGCGGGGCCCGGACCAGCAAAGAAGTGCCCGGCGCTGTGGGCCGTTATGGTCGAGAAGTGGGAGCGGGGGCTTCCTCGCTCCCTGACCCGACGAAGGGACGTGAGCGCAGTATGCAGGCGGCGTTTCTGGTGGCCCCGGAGGGCACCGAAGAGGTGGAGCTGACCCAGCCCTGGCAGGCGGTGGTCGCCGCGGCCGGGGGCCCGACGCTGGTCTCCACCCACACGGGAAAGGTGCAGGCGTTCCACCACCTGGACAGGGCGGCCACCTTCCCCGTCGATCTGACGGTGGACGAGGCCACCGCGGCGGACTTCGACGGTCTGGTGCTGCCCGGCGGCGTGGCCAACCCGGATGCGCTGCGCCTGGACCCGCGGGCCGTGGCGTTCGTCAAGTCGTTCTTCGACGCCGGAAAGCCGGTGGCCGCCATCTGCCATGCACCGTGGACGCTCATCGAGGCCGATGTGGTGCGCGGCCGCACCCTGACCTCCTGGCCGAGCCTGCGGACCGACATCCGCAACGCGGGCGGCACCTGGGTCGACGAGCAGGTCAAGATCTGCACCGCCGGACCGAACACCCTGATCACCAGCCGCAGGCCCGCGGATCTGGAGGCCTTCTGCGCGGCGTTCGTCTCGGAGTTCTCGCACTAGGAGCCGGAGTTCTCGCACCAGGACTTGTCCGACCCGGCGAGGTGAACGAGGCGCGGAACGACGAGCTGAGCGATGCTTTGAGCGGCGAGCCGGGGG
>NZ_SDIG01000140.1:0-18141 GCF_004122755.1 Streptomyces sp. TM32 | reverse complement strand
GGAGCACCCGCCGGGCGGGAGAGAGCCCACACGGCCTCGGGCTTCGAGCCTCGGGCTTCGAGCTTCGGGCCTCGGGCCTCGGGCCTCGGGTCTCGAACCTCCGGCCTCAGCCTTCCGCCCCTACTTCCCCGGCAGCGGCGGCTTGCTGTCCGTGTTGAGCCAGGTCTGGAACAGGTCGTCCAGCTGCCGGCCGGAGATCTTCTCGGCGAGCGCGATGAACTGGCCGGTGTCGGCGTTGCCGTAACGGTGCTGGGCGGTCCAGGCCGGCAGCAGCTTGAAGAACGCCTTGTCACCGATCCGCTCGCGCAGCACCTGGAGCGTCATCGCGCCCCGCTGGTAGACCGAGCTGGCGAACATGGTGTCCCGCTGGGGGTCGGCGATCTTCTGCTTCCAGAAGTCGTCGTCGGCAGGGATCTGGTTGTAGACCTTGCGGAAGGCGTCGTGGGCGCTGAGGGTCCCGCGGTGCTCGGACCACAGCCACTGCGCGTAGCTGGCGAAGCCCTCGTTGAGCCAGATGTTCTTCCACTGCTTGACGGAGACCGAGTCGCCGAACCACTGGTGGGCCAGCTCGTGGACGATGGTGGACTCGCTGCGCACGGCCGAGTAGACCGGCTTGGACTGCACCTCCAGCGAGAAGCCGGCCTCCGGCATGTCGTCGACGATCGCCCCGGTCTCCTCGAAGGGGTACGGACCGAAGATCTTGGACCAGTAGTCGGTGGCCTCGGCGGTGATGCCGTAGACGTCGACCTTGCCGGTGGGCAACGTGGGGTCGGTGGCGACGTAGATCGGGGTGCCGCCGGGGGTGGTGCCCGTACGGATGTCGAACTTGCCGATGGTGGCGGTGGCCAGGTACGTCGCCATCGGGCGGTTCTCGCGCCAGTGGGCGTAGGACCGGCCGTGCGCCTCCCCCGAGTTGACGAGCCGGCCGTTGGAGACGCCGGTCAGGCCCTTGGGGGCGTCGATGCGGATGTCGTAGGTCGCCTTGTCGCTGGGGTGGTCGCTGGAGGGGAACCACGTGGAGGCGGCGTTGGGCTCACAGGCGACGAAGACGCCGTCCTTGGTCTTCATCCAGCCGTAGTCGGAGCCGAAGATGATCGGCCCGCCCAGCGGCTTGGGGACGCCGTGGTAGGCGAGGGTGACGGTGAACTTCCGGCCGCGGTGCAGCGCGAAGTCCGGGCGGATGGTGATCTCGTCGCCGGATCTGGCGAAGTGGGCCCGGCGGCCGTTCACCCGTATCGAGTCGACCGTCAGCTTCTGCAGGTCGAGGTCGAAGGAGGAGAGGTTCTGGGTGGCCCGGGCGGTGAGGGTGGTGCGGCCGTCGAGGCGGCCGCTGCTGGGGTGGTAGCTGACACCGAGGTCGTAATGCAGGGCGTCGAAGCCGCCGTTGCCCAACTTGGGGAAGTAGGGGTCGCCGACTCCGGCGGCACCGGCGGACGCACCGGGCGCCGCGGCGATCGAGGCGGTCGCGGCCACGGCGGTGGCCAGGGCCAGCCACCGGGAGGTGCGACGCGCAGAACGGGAGAGTGCCATGAGCCATCCCTTCGGACACACGGATGAAGATCGAACAACCGTGCTGACTCTGCACTCTCCCGCTGCGTCTTGCCCAGGACTTTGCCAAGTCCAGGCGTTATTCGCCGGTTGAGGCCTTACCGCCGGCGGGACCGTCGGCCCGCGGACCGACCGCCGGTGCCGGGTCGTCGGCGTTCTCCGGGTGGTGGCAGGCCACCTGATGGCCGGTCCGCAGCGCGACCAGCGGCGGCTCGGTGGTGGTGCACACCTCGGTGGCCTTCCAGCAGCGGGTACGGAACCGGCAGCCGGAGGGCGGGTCGATCGGCGAGGGCACATCGCCCTTGAGCAGGATCCGGTCGCGCTGGGTGCGCCGCTTCGGGTCGGGCACCGGCACCGCGGAGAGCAGCGCCTTGGTGTACGGGTGCATCGGCGTCCCGTAGAGCGCCTTGCGGTCGCTCAACTCCACGATCTTGCCGAGGTACATCACCGCGATCCGGTCCGAGACGTGCCGGATGACCGAGAGGTCGTGGGCGATGATGACGTACGTCAGGCCCAACTCCTCCTGGAGGTCGTCCATGAGGTTGACGACCTGCGCCTGGATGGAGACGTCCAGCGCGGAGACCGGCTCGTCGGCGACCACCAGCTTGGGCTTGAGCGCCAACGCCCGGGCGATACCGATGCGTTGCCGCTGGCCACCGGAGAACTCGTGCGGATAGCGGTTGTAGTGCTCCGGGCTCAGGCCCACCAGCTCCAGCAGCCGCTGCACCTCCTTCTTCACCCCGCCCTCGGGCTCGACGCCCTGGAGCCGGAAGGGGGTGGAGACGATGCCGCCGATGGTGTGCCGCGGGTTCAGCGAACCGTACGGATCCTGGAAGATCATCTGCACGTCACGGCGCATCGGCCGCAGCCGGCCCGGCGACAGATGGGTGATGTCGCGGCCCTGGAACTCGATGGAGCCGCCGGTCGGTTCGTCGAGCCGGGTGATCAGCCGGCCCATGGTCGACTTGCCGCACCCGGACTCCCCGACGACGCCGAGCGTCTCCCCGGGCCGTACGTCGAAGTCGATCCCGTCGACCGCCTGCACCGCCCCGGTCTGCCGCTTGAGCAGCCCTTTGGTGATCGGGAAGTGCCGCACCAGGCCGCGGACCCGCAGCAGCGGCTCGGGGTCGGCGGCCGCCTTCGCGGCCTCGGTCCCCTTCTGGAGCGGGATCTTCTTGCTCTGGTCGTCCGTCGTCTCGGTCACAGCTTCGGCGCAATCTCTTCGGTCCAGATCCGCTCCCGCTCCTCCTGCGGCAGGTGGCAGGCGGAGAAGTGCCCTCCCCCGCCGGCTACGCCCCCATTGGCGGGGGTGCCCCCACTGCCGGCCTCGCGCAGTTCGGGACGGATCGTACGGGTCAGGTTGTCCTCGGGGACGTCCGCGTACGGGCAGCGGGGGTGGAAGGCACAGCCGGACGGGACGTTGATCAGGCTGGGCGGGGAGCCCTTCACCGGGATCAGCCGGTCCGTCTGGTCCCGGTCGATGCGCGGCATGGAGCCGAGCAGGCCCCAGGTGTAGGGGTGCTGGGGCGCGGAGAAGACCTTCTCGGCCGGGCCGCGCTCGACGCACCGTCCGCCGTACATCACCAGCAGGTCGTCGGCGAGCTCGGCGACCACCCCGAGGTCGTGGGTGATGATGATGACCGCCGAGCCGAACTCCTTCTGCAGATCGCGGATCAGGTCCAGGATCTGCGCCTGGACGGTGACGTCCAGGGCGGTGGTCGGCTCGTCCGCGATCAAGAGCTCGGGGTTGTTGACCAGCGCCATCGCGATCATGGCGCGCTGGCGCATCCCGCCGGAGAACTGGTGCGGATGGTCGTCGACCCGCTTGTCGGGCTGCGGAATGCCGACCCGGTCGAGCATCTCGACGGCCCGCTTGCGCGCGGTCTTCTTGTCCACGGCGTGGTGGACGCGGTAGGCCTCCACGATCTGGGTGCCGACCGAGTAGAAGGGGTGCAGCGCGGACAGCGGATCCTGGAAGATCATCGCCATCTCGCGGCCGCGCAGCCGGCGCACCTCGTCCGGCTCGGCGGAGACCAGCTCCTTGCCGTCCAGCCAGATCTCGCCGGACATGGTCACCTTGCTGCGCTGCTGGCGCGCGGCGCGGTGCAGCCCCATCACGGCGAGCGAGGTCACGGACTTGCCGGAGCCGGACTCGCCGACGATCCCGAGCGTCTTGCCCTTCTCCAGGCTGAAGGTCAGCCCGTCGACGGACTTCACCACGCCGTCGTCGGTGGGGAAGTGGACCCTGAGATCGCGCACGTCGAGGAAGGCGGCCGGCTGCGCTGCCTTCTCGGGGGCGGCCGTCGCGGTCCCCTTGTTGTCCTCGGAGGAATCGGTCACGAGAGCCTCACCCGCGGGTCGACGGCGGCGTACAGAACGTCCACCACCAGGTTGCACAGGACGATGAAGAACGCGGCGAGCAGGGTGACGCCGAGAATGTTGGGCAGGTCGTTGGCGTTGATCGCCTCGACGGCGAAGGCACCGACTCCCTTGAGCGAGAAGACCTGTTCGGTGATGAGCGCACCGCCGAGCAGCAGGCCCAGGTCCATGCCGAAGACCGTGATGATCGGGGTGAGCGCGGCCCGCAGACCGTGCCGGACGACCACCTTGCGCTCCCGCAGGCCCTTGGCGCGGGCGGTGCGGATGTAGTCCTCGCTGAGCGTCTCCAGCATGCCCGCCCGGGTGAGCCGGGCGTAGAGCGCGGAGTAGAGGAAGGCCAGGGTGACCCAGGGCAGGACCAGGGTCCGGGCCCACAGGAACGGATCCTGCATCAGCGGCACGTAGTCGCTGCGCTCGAAGATCGGCCACTGGTAGGTGAACAGGGCCAGCGCCAGGGCGCCGGTGAAGAACATCGGGAGGGAGACGCCCGCCAGCGCCACGGTCATGGCCATCCGGTCGAAGACCGAGCCGGGGCGCAGCGCGGAGAGCACGCCGGTCGCGACGCCGGAGACCACCCACAGCACGGCCGCGCCGGCGGCCAGCGAGAGGGTCACCGGAAGCCGGGACTGGATCTCCGGCCAGACCTCGATATGGGTCTTGAAGGAATAACCGAAGCACGGCACATGGCACTTTGCCGCTTCCGGTCCGAATTTGTAGTCGACGCCGACGAAAATGCCCTTGAGGAAGTCCCAGTACTGCTCGAACACCGGCTTGTCCAGGCCGAGGTTCTTCTTCACCGCCGCGATGTCCGCGGGTGTGGGGGCCTTTCCGATGTATTGCTGGGCAAGCTGGTCGGTGGTCTGCCCGGCCAGCTTCGGCAGCAGGAAGAAGATGCCGAACGTGACCGCGCTGACGATCAGCAGCAGGACCACTGCGCTGATCAGCCTGCGGATGATGTACGAGAACACGGGGACGCGGCGCCGGCGCCGCGGGCCGGCCGGAACCGGCCCGCGGACGCCCTGCCTTCACCTGCCTTCCAGGGCTGCTACTTCTTGACGCCGATGTTGAGGTAGTCGTACTCACCGCTGAAGGCCGAGGTGGACACCAGGTTGGTGGCCTTGGGCGAGCGGTACATCAGGACCTTGAAGTAGGTCAGCGGGACGATCGCGGCCTGCTCCATCGCCTTCTTGTCGATCTCGGCGTACGCCTTCTCGCGGGCCGCCTTGTCGGTGTTGGCGATGGCGCTGTCGAGCAGCTTGTTGATCTCCGGGTCGTCCAGCTGCGACAGGTTGGAGTTGCCGGACTGGCCGATCGCCTTGCCGTGCAGGATCTGCTGGAGGTAGCCGTAGCCGGTGGGGAAGTCCGCGCCCCACTGCATCATCATCAGGCCGACGTTGTTCTTCTTGTCGAACGCCGGTACACCGGCGTAGTCCGAGAAGTACTTGCTGGACGGGTAGGACTGGATCTTGGCGGTGACGCCGATCTTCTTGAGCGACTCGATGACCGAGGTGGCCGCGTCGACCTCGTCCTGGCGGTCGTTGCGGGCCAGGATCGTGGTCGTGGTCCTGCCCGCGCCGCACGCGTCCCAGTGCTTCTTGGCCTCGGTCACGTCCAGCTTGTCGCCGCTGTACTTCTGCGGGTACAGGTCGTACTTCTGGTAGCCGTCGATGTCGGTCGGCAGCACCGTGGAGGCCACGTCACCGCGGATCGGGCCGCCGAGCGAGGTCTGGACGGCCTTCTTGTCGATCGCGTACTCGACGGCCTTGCGGCACTCCAGCTTGTCGAACGGCTTCACCTTGGTGTTGATCGCCGTGTAGACGAGGCGCTGACCGAGCGCGTTGTCGGTCTGGGCCTTCTGCTTGGGGTCGGTCAGCAGCTGGGCCTGCGTCTGCCCGTCGACACCGCGGCCGGCCAGGTCCACCAGGGTGTTGCCCGACTGGAGGTCCTTGTCGATGGTCGACTGGGCGACCTTCAGATTCAGGACGATCTTGTCCGGCAGCTGCTTGCGCAGCGGGTCGGTCGCCGCGGACCACTGCGGGTTGCGGACCAGGGTGAGCTGCTTGCCCTCCTGGTAGTTCTGGAACTTGTACGAACCGGTGGACAGCACCGCCTTGGTGTAGTCCGCGCCCTTGTCCTTGGCCTGCGGGACCGGCGCGGTCTGCGGGGCGCTGACCAGGTAGTCGAACTCGGCGAACGGCTTCTTGAGGTGGAAGACGACCGTCTGCGCGTCGGGGGTCTCGATGGACTTCAGCCCGGCCTTGCTCTTGTCCTTGTAGGGACCCTTGTAGCCGCCGTCGTTGTCCTTGAGGAACTGCTGGAAGTAGTTCGGGCCCAGCGAGAGGGTGTCGCGCGCGAAGTTGCTGCGCTCGACGGCGTACTTGACGTCCTGCGAGGTGACCTCGGAACCGTCCTCGTACTTGACGCCCTTGCGGAGCTTGTACGTCCAGGTCTTGCCGCCGTCGCTGGACTTGCCCATCGACTCGGCGAGGTCCGGGACCAGCTGGTTGCCCTTGCTGCCGGGGCCCGGTTTGAAGGTGGTCAGCGGGCGCGCGTAGAGCCGGCTGAAGTTGTAGACGAAGGCGTAGTAGGTGTTGCCCGGATCGAACGACTCGGGGGCGTCACTGATCGCGTAGGTGACCGTGCCCCCCTTCGCGTCCGAAGCGTTGACGACGCCCTTGGTGGCGGCGTTCGCCTCGCCCGAACCGCTTCCGGAATCCTTGCCCCCGCTACAGCCGGCCAGCAAAAGGCCCGCACTGGTGATGGCCGCAACCGCCGCGACCGGAACTGACCTTCGCATGATGGTCGGTGCCCCTTCGTTCGTCGAGAAAGGTCAAAACATCAAAAACGCAGGTGGGACATGTGAGCGGGCGCCCCGCACCGCCGTCACCGGCTGCGCGGGTCCAGCGCGTCCCGCAGACCGTCACCGAGCAGGTTGAAGGCGAGCACGGTGACGAAGATCGCGAGGCCAGGGACGATCATGTACTGGGGGTCGACCTCGTAGTACTTGACCGCCTGGTTGAGCATGCCGCCCCAGGACGCCTGGGGCGGCTGGATGCCGACGCCGAGGAAGCTCAGGGCGGCCTCGAAGAGGATGTTGGAGGGGATCAGCAGGGTGGAGTAGACGATGATCGGCCCCACCAGGTTGGGCAGCAGCTCCCGGAAGAGGATGAACGGGCCGCGCGCACCCATGCCGCGGGCGGCGTCGACGAATTCGCGCTCCCGCAGCGAGAGCGTCTGGGCGCGCACGATCCGCCCCATGTACGGCCAGTTGAAGAAGCCGATCACGAAGATCAGCACCGAGATGTGCAGCGGCAGGCCCTCCAGGCCGAAGGCGCCGCCCTGCAGCGAGGCGGAGATCGCGATGGCGAACAGCAGCAGCGGGAAGGCCAGGAAGACATCCATCATCCGGCTGATGAAGGCGTCCACCCGCCCGCGGTAGAAGCCGGCGACCACCCCGAGGACGGTGCCGAGGGCGACCGACAGCAAGGTCGCGCCGAACGCCACGATCAGCGACACCCAGGAGCCCTCCAGGACCCGGGCGAGCAGATCGCGGCCGAACTTCGGGTCCACGCCGAGCGGATGGTCCGCGCTCATGCCGCCCAAGTCCCCCTTGGGAAGCGTGGTGTTGGGGTCGATCAGCGCCTGGTTCGGGTTGTCGGGGTCCAGCCCCAGCAGCGCCTGGATCGGCCGGGAGAGCGCCGCGACGAGGACGAGCAGGATGACAACGATGGCACCGGCCACCGCGACCTTGTCCCGCCGGAAGCGCAGCCAGGCGATCTGACCGAGCGAACGCCCCTCGATCCGCTTTCCTTCCACGCCCTTCAGCACCGCTTCCGGCTGCGCCTGGGCAGCCGCCCCGGTGGTCTCGATCGGTGCGGTCACGGTGCCTTGACCCCTCTCGGCCGGCAGTGACCGGCCCACATCCCCGCCGCGTAGCGGCCTGCTTCACATCACTGGTGCAAGTCCTGCGGATTTCCCGGAAATTCGCGCAATGGAATTCGGGGATTCGCGTGACGTCGTGCGGGATGACACTCGTAGAAAGAACCGAGGTCCTCTGCTGCCGGAGTCTTCATCCGAGTTGCGATCACTCACCAGACCCGGTCAGGAAAGGATGCGTAACTGTGATGTGGGCCGCGGCTTTCCGTTATACGGACATCAACGCGGTCTGAGCGGGGCGCACCACCGCAGGAAAGGGGCTCAACCGCGGGGCAAAGCGGGAGAATTCACCCAGGAAAGGCGTCAGGAACGACGCGCCGTGCGGTGCCGGTGCGGCGGGTCAGTACGGGCGCGGATAGCCGTAGCCGTACGAGGCGGCGGGGGGCTGCTGCTGGGCGTAGCCGTCACGGTCGAAGAAGGGGCGCGTGGAGGCCCGCATCCACAGGGCGACCGGGTCGTACTCGTCGTTCATCGCGACCGTGGAGACCGGCAGACCGTCCGGCACCGCGCCGATCGACTGCTGGATCATCAACCGCGCGGAATCCACCGCCTGCTGGCCGGTGTCGTACAGATCCAGGCCGACCGCCAGATACGGGGCACCGAGCGCGGGCTGCACCCAGGCCCGGCGCAGCGACCGGACGGCGGGCGTCCGGTGGGCGTTCTGCGCGAGCAGCGCATAGAACTGCGGGATGTCGATGACCGGCTCGGAGATCCGCAACGGCCCGGCGGGCAGCCGGTCGAGCCCTCCGGCGATCCGGCGCAGATCGAGCCAGGGGATGCCGACGCCGCCGCCGGGCGCGTGCGGGTTCAGCCACAGGCCCCAGCGGTCGGGGAAGAGTGCGGCGGCGATCTCGGGGCCGGTGACCACCTCGTGGTCACGGTTCCAGCCGGAGGCGGCGAGCTCGGGCGCCGAGGTCACACAGGGTGCATAACCGAGCCCGTCGACCTCCATGTTGCCGTACTGCGCGTCGGCCGCTCCGGCCCGCCCCTGCCAGAGCAGCATCCAGACCTGGCCCGCGGCGAGCGCGTGCAACAGCGCCTCATAGGCGTCATAACGGCCGGGCGAGACCTGCTGGAGCAGCTGCTCCAGCTGCCCGGCCGCCGCCGGCCCCTGATGCGCACCCGCGCTCACGTCGTCCGTCCCTCCTGTCAGCAGGGCACGTGTGGGTGCGCCCGCCCGTCATCCAACCAGCTTAGGGCTTGCCGAGGGGCCAGGGTCGGAAGGCCGCGGCATCGGGGTACCCCCGGCGTTGGCCGGAGGAGCGCCGTGCCTGAGGTCGCGGACCCGGCCCGGCCGCTCCGCAAGCCCTTACGGGTGGTCCCGAGAGTAGAAGGGCCGCACCCGCTCCAGCATCCAGTCGGCGACCGGGTCCCCCTGGGCGAGATCGAGCATGACGAGCTGCACGGGCCAGGGCACCGGTACGGCGCCGAGCGCACGTCCGAGGGCCGACAGTACCGCCTCGCGGGCCGTGCCGTCGTGCACGGCCGCGGGGTCGGCCGCGACCTGAACACCGACGAAGAGCGCGGGCGTGTCGCCCTCGACACTTGCCAGGGCACGCCGGGCAGTCAGGACAATTCCGGCGGCGGAGAACTCCAGTCCGGCGGCGGCGAGGAAGTCCACCGGCTCGTCCTGCCAGTCCGGTTCGAAGAGCCGCACCCGGCCGCCGCTCGGCGCACCGTCCGTTCCCTGCTGTCCGGCCCGGCACAGTTCGAAGACCGCGGCGGGCGGCAGCGGGACGCCTATCGTGCCCTCGGGATTGACCACGATGCCGACCTGCGGCGGCAGCCCGCGGGCGAACTCCCGTGCCGGGGCGACGGTGAAGGACAGGTGCGATCCGACCACCCGCAGGAACTCCTGCTCGGAGCTGTAGACCGGGACGTAGGGCGCACCGTCGAGCTCGACGGTGGGCAGATCGAGGCCGCGGGCGCCGGGGCCGGCGCTCTGCGGGCCGCCGCCGTTGGGCAACGGCACCCATACCCGGCTGCGGCCCAGGACCTCGACGATCCGGCCGCCCGCACCCGGATGCCCGACCGCGGCGGCCAGCACCTCTTCGAGCTCGTTCGCCGGCCACGCCAGCTGCGGTATCCCCTGCTCCGGAAATGTCATGTCAACCCACCCGTTCCAAACCGCACCTTCTGGCCGACGACCCCTGGGGGCTGCCCGCTGGTTCAGACCCTAGACGAGAAAGCGCGCGCGGAAACCCTCGGGGCACGGGCCCGCCGCGGGGCCGCCGCGCTCAGTCGAAGCCGATCGTCTCCAGGGTATTCGCCGCCCGCCGGTCGAGCAGGACCGCCGAGCCGACCCCGTACGGCAGCCGGTCCGCCTCCGCCGCGCCGACCAGCCGGCCCACCGCCCCGCGATGACGCGCGAAGGCGTAGCCCGACACCCCGCGCCCCCGCGACTCCTGGCCGGACAGCGCCACCTCCGGCGGCACGTCGAGCAGCACCAGATGCAACCCGCGGCCGCCGCGCACCGCGGAGCGGGCGAGCCAGCCGCGCACCCACGCCAGCGTCCCGCAGTCGTGCACCACCACGCTGTCGCCGGAGCGCAGCGCACGGCGCAGCGCCAGATAGTGGGCGGCCCGGACCAGCGGGCGGTAGAGGGCGTAGGGCAGCCGGCGCAGCCGGCCGCGCTCCCAGCGCTCGCGGACGTCCTGCGAATCGATGCGGTGCACCAGGGCGCCGCGCCGGTCCAGCGGCGGCACCACGCGGTGCATCAGGGTGCTCTTGCCGCTGCCCGGCAGCCCGGAGACCACCACCAGATCACCGGCCGGGAACCGCAGCTCGACCACGCCGCGCGCCCGCCCCGCACCCCGCAGATCCACGACCCCGGCGCGGCGGCCGGGCCGCAGGACCGTGCGCCGCGGACGGCCGCCGCGGGACACCGCGGCGGCCGCTCCCGGCACGCGGCCGGGACGCACGGCCTCAGTGGGCACGACCTCTGAAGTGGCACCGTATGCCGCTTCTCCGTGCACCGTGATCACCCTCCCCGTCCGGTTCTGTTCCGGTTCGAGTCCGTCCCGTACCCGCAGAGTGTCAAGAAAAGGTAATGCCCATCAAGACGGTTGCCCGATCCGCCCACGTCATGGGCGGGCCGCCCACCAGGGCTGCTGTATCGGGCGATCCCGTGCAATGATGTGGCCGCCACGTGCACACCGCGTCTCACTTGTGCACCGCCAACTCCATACCGGCCGCTTGAACCCGCGCGGGAGAGTCCCCGGCCGCCATGGCGGGGCGCCGAAGGAGCAAGTCCTCCCTTGAATCTCTCAGGCCCCTATACCGCACGGGCGAGGCAGATCTGAAAAGCGAGTCACCGCCCGGTTGACGGGGTGGCTCCACCCAAGGTGCAAACCGGGTCCGTTCGCGGGATCCCGGTGAACCTCTCAGGTTCCGATGACAGATGGGGAGAACGTCCTCTCACCCATGCCTGGGAGCCCAGAACCATGACTGATGCCCCCCGCCGTACTGCCTTGGATGCCACCCATCGGGCGCTCGGCGCGACCATGACCGACTTCGCCGGCTGGGACATGCCGCTGCGCTACAGCAGCGAGCGCGACGAGCATGTCGCCGTCCGCACCCGCGCCGGCCTTTTCGACCTCTCCCACATGGGCGAGATCACCGTCACCGGCCCGCAGGCCGCCGATCTCCTCGACTACGCGCTGGTCGGCAACATCGGCGGCGTGAAGACCGGCCGCGCCCGCTACACCATGATCTGCGAGAAGGACGGCGGCATCCTCGACGACCTGATCGTCTACCGCCTGGCCGACCAGGAGTACATGGTGGTCGCCAACGCCTCCAACGCCCAGGTGGTGCTGGACGCGCTGAGCGCGCGGGCGGGCGGTTTCGACGCCGCGATCCGCGACGACCGCGACGCCTACGCGCTGCTCGCGGTGCAGGGTCCGGAGTCCCCCGGCATCCTCAAGGCGCTGACCGACGCGGATCTGGACGGCCTGAAGTACTACGCGGGTCTGCCCGGCACGGTCGCCGGCGTCGAGGCGCTGATCGCCCGTACCGGCTACACCGGCGAGGACGGCTTCGAGCTGTTCGTCCGGCCGGCGGACGCGGTGGCCCTGTGGGAGGCGCTGTCCGCGGCCGGCAAGGACGCCGGGCTGGTGCCCTGCGGTCTGTCCTGCCGCGACACCCTGCGCCTGGAGGCGGGCATGCCGCTGTACGGGCACGAGCTCACCACCGCGACCACGCCGTTCGACGCGGGCCTGGGCCGGGTCGTGAAGTTCGAGAAGACCACCAACAACGGTGACTTCGTCGGCCGCGCCGCGCTGGCGGCGGCCGCCGAGCGCGCCGAGACGAACCCGCCGCGCAAGCTGGTCGGTCTGCTCGCCGAGGGCCGCCGGGTCCCGCGCGCGGGCTACCCGGTCGTCACGGCCGACGGCACGGTCATCGGCGAGGTCACCTCCGGGGCGCCCTCCCCCACCCTGGGCAAGCCGATCGCCATCGCCTATGTCGACGCGGCCTACGCCACCCCGGGCACCGAGGGTGTCCACGTGGACATCCGTGGAAGCCATGAGCCGTACGAGGTCAGCGCGCTGCCCTTCTACAAGCGGCAGAAGTAGCGGGCCGCTCCCGCCGGGAGCCGCCCGCGGCGCGCACCCGTGCGTCGCACTGTGCAAGATCCCTTCCCTTGGCTCCGCCAGGGGCGACCCGCTTCACGACCACACCCTCGCGTACAGGAGAATCGAGCCATGAGCAACCCCCAGCAGCTGCGCTACAGCAAGGAGCACGAGTGGCTGTCGGGCGCCGAGGAAGGCGTCTCGACGGTCGGCATCACCGAGCACGCGGCCAACGCGCTCGGCGACGTCGTCTACGTGCAGCTCCCCGAGGTCGGTACCACGGTCGCGGCGGGTGAGACCTGCGGCGAGCTGGAGTCGACCAAGTCGGTCAGCGATCTCTACTCGCCCGTCGACGGGGAGATCACCGAGATCAACGAGGACGTCGTCAACGACCCCTCGCTGGTGAACTCCGCCCCGTTCGAGGGCGGTTGGCTGTTCAAGGTGAAGACCAGTGGTGAGCCGGCCGAGCTGCTCTCGGCCGACGAGTACGCCGCGTTCATCCAGGGCTGAGCCGCCGGCTCCCCGTCCGCCACCGCCGAGTGGAAGCTCCCCCGGCCTCCGTCCGGGAGATCCCCATCGCGCCCCTGACTCCCCAGGAAAGACTCATGTCGCTTCTGAACAGCTCCCTCCATGAGCTCGACCCCGATGTCGCCGCCGCCGTCGACGCCGAACTCCACCGCCAGCAGTCCACCCTCGAAATGATCGCGTCGGAGAACTTCGCCCCCGTCGCCGTCATGGAGGCCCAGGGCTCCGTCCTCACCAACAAGTACGCCGAGGGCTACCCCGGCCGCCGCTACTACGGCGGCTGTGAGCACGTCGATGTCGTCGAGCAGATCGCCATCGACCGCATCAAGGCCCTGTTCGGCGCCGAGGCCGCCAACGTCCAGCCGCACTCCGGCGCGCAGGCCAACGCCGCCGCCATGTTCGCCCTGATCAAGCCGGGCGACACCATCCTGGGTCTCAACCTCGCCCACGGCGGGCACCTGACCCACGGCATGAAGATCAACTTCAGCGGCAAGCTCTACCACGTGGTGCCCTACCACGTCGACGAGAAGACCAACCTGGTCGACATGGAGGAGGTCGAGCGCCTCGCCAAGGAGCACCGCCCCAAGCTGATCGTGGCCGGCTGGTCCGCCTACCCCCGCCAGCTCGACTTCGCCGCCTTCCGCCGGATCGCCGACGAGGTCGGTGCCTACCTCATGGTCGACATGGCGCACTTCGCCGGCCTGGTCGCCGCCGGGCTGCACCCCAACCCGGTGCCGCACGCCCACGTCGTGACCACCACCACGCACAAGACCCTGGGCGGCCCCCGCGGCGGCGTCATCCTCTCCACCCAGGAGCTGGCCAAGAAGATCAACTCCGCGGTCTTCCCCGGCCAGCAGGGTGGGCCGCTGGAGCACGTCATCGCCGCCAAGGCCGTCTCCTTCAAGGTCGCCGCGTCCGACGACTTCAAGGAGCGCCAGCAGCGCACCCTCGACGGCGCCCGGATCCTCGCCGAGCGCCTGGTCCAGGACGACGTCAAGCAGCACGGCGTCTCCGTGCTGTCCGGCGGCACCGACGTCCACCTCGTCCTGGTCGACCTGCGCGACAGCGAGCTGGACGGCCAGCAGGCCGAGGACCGGCTCCACGAGGTCGGCATCACGGTCAACCGCAACGCCATCCCCAACGACCCGCGGCCGCCGATGGTGACCTCGGGCCTGCGCATCGGCACCCCGGCGCTGGCCACCCGCGGCTTCACCGCCGACGACTTCCGCGAGGTCGCCGACATCATCGCCGAGGCCCTCAAGCCGGCGTACGACGCCGACGCCCTCAAGGCCCGGGTCACGGCCCTGGCGGAGAAGTACCCGCTCTACCCGTCGCTGTGACGCGTCTCATGCGCTGACCTTCCCCTGGCCCGTCGGCGACGGCGGGCCAGGGGTGGCGGGACGGGATCACAGGGATGACAGGGATCACCGGGCGCTCCGCCCGGGGCCGCCCTCCTGGCTCACCCCACAAGAGCCCTCCCCCTTTCTCCCTCTTCTCCCCTTCTTTCCCCTACTTCCGCGGGACCCCGGTACGTCCGGCTCCAGCTGCCCGGCCCTCCCCCGCGCCCGGCCACTGACCGAGCCCGCGTCCGCGTCCCCGGCCGGGCCCGCAACCGGGCCCCGGCGGCCGGAATCCGGGCCCCGCCCGGCACCCGCCGCGGCTCCGTATCCACCCCGACACCGGCCGTTCCCCCCGGCGACGGATGCCCTTCGGTCTCCGTCCGGAGGCAGCGCGTCCGGTCCGCGTTACGCTCGACAATCGGCGCAGAAACGTACCTCCTGCTCCATTGCTCCACCGTCCACCACGAGCAGACAAGGGAGTCCGCCACCGTGGCCATCTCCGTCTTCGACCTCTTCTCCATCGGCATCGGCCCCTCCAGCTCCCACACCGTCGGCCCCATGCGCGCCGCGCGGATGTTCGTCGGACGGCTCAAGAAGGACGGCCTGCTCTCCCAGACGGTCAGCGTCCGCGCCGAACTCTTCGGCTCCCTCGGTGCCACCGGCCACGGCCACGGCACCCCCAAGGCCGTCCTCCTCGGCCTGGAGGGACACTCCCCCCGCACCGTCGACGTCGAATCCGCCGACGACGAGGTGGAGCGGATCCGCACCACCAAGCGCCTGCGGCTGCTGGGCGCCGAAATAGGCGGCGCGCACGAGATCGACTTCGACGAATCGTCCGAGCTGATCCTGCACCGCCGCCGCGCGCTGCCCTACCACGCCAACGGCATGACGCTCTTCGCCTACGACGGCACCGGCGCGCCCCTGCTGGAGAAGACGTACTACTCCGTGGGCGGCGGTTTCGTCGTCGACGAGGACGCCGTGGGCGAGGACCGGATCAAGCTCGACGACACCGTCCTGACCCACCCCTTCCGCACCGGCGACGAACTGCTGCGGCTCTCCCGCGAGACCGGGCTGTCCATCTCCGCCCTGATGCTCCAGAACGAGAAGGCCTGGCGCACCGAGGACGAGATCCGCACCGGACTGCTGGAGATCTGGCAGGTCATGCAGGGCTGTGTCACCCGCGGTCTGAGCCGCGAGGGCATCCTGCCCGGCGGCCTCAAGGTCCGCCGCCGCGCCGCCCACTCCGCCCGCCAGCTGCGCTCCGAGGGCGACCATGCCGCCCGCGCCATGGAGTGGACCACGCTCTACGCGATGGCGGTGAACGAGGAGAACGCCGCCGGCGGCCGGGTGGTGACCGCCCCCACCAACGGCGCGGCCGGCATCATCCCCGCCGTCCTGCACTACTACGTCAACTTCGTGCCCGGCGCCGACGAGGAGGGCGTCATCCGCTTCCTGCTCGCGGCCGGCGCGATCGGCATGCTCTTCAAGGAGAACGCCTCGATCTCCGGCGCCGAGGTCGGCTGCCAGGGCGAGGTCGGCTCCGCCTGCTCGATGGCCGCCGGCGGCCTGGCCGAGGTCCTCGGCGGCTCCCCCGCCCAGGTCGAGAACGCCGCGGAGATCGGCATGGAGCACAACCTCGGCCTGACCTGTGACCCGGTCGGCGGCCTCGTCCAGATCCCGTGCATCGAGCGCAACGGCATGGCCGCGGTCAAGGCCGTCACCGCCGCCCGCATGGCCCTGCGCGGCGACGGCCACCACCATGTCTCCCTCGACAAGGTCATCAAGACCATGAAGGACACCGGCGCCGACATGAGCGTCAAGTACAAGGAGACGGCGCGCGGCGGGCTCGCGGTGAACATCATCGAGTGCTGAGCGCACGGCGCCGCTGAACCGTCGGCGCCGGGGAGCGGAGGGGCCGCCGGCGGGACCGGCGGCCCCTCGCTCATGGGCCGGGCCGTGCGCGCCGGTGGGCTACCGGCCGATCTCCCAGGCGAAGGGCGGCAGTTCACGGGCCCGGGAGTAGATCTCCAGGGCCTGGCCCGCCGGGACGAAGGGGTGGACCCGGGCACCTTCGAGGCCGGCCAGTACCCGGGCGCAGTGGTGGACACAGCCGGCGACCTCCCGGCCATGACGGTCGACGAGGGTCGCGGCGTCGTGCGGTCCCTCGCACGGGGTGGGGTCCCTGAGCGCGGCGGCCGGGCAGCGGCCGCGGGAGGCGCGCGAGGCGCCGGAGGCGCGAGTGGCCCGGTACGGCACCGGGGCGTCGAGTGGCTGGTTCATCGTGGAGTCCCCCTGACGGTGCGGTGGTACGTGCCGTGGGCGGTGGGGGTGGCGGGACGGCCGGAGGGCGCCCGCCGTCCCGGTGCCCAGGACAGTGCTGCTCGGCGCGGGACGCGTCCATGCCGCCTTGGGGAAGACCTGGTCGGATCGTCAGCTATTCGTGGGAATGGGCGCTGCCCGGCCGCGTACCGCCACGGTCGACAGGGTCCGGGCGGGGAACGGCGAGCGGCTCCAGGAGCAGCGCGAGACAGAGCAGGGTGGCCGCCAGCAGCCAGCCGCCGACGACATCGCCCGGCCAGTGGACGGCCAGGTACACGCGGGTCAGGCCGACGCCGGCGGCCCAGAGGGCGAGCACCGCCCACCAGGTGCGGGCGCGGGCGGGACCGACGCGCCGGGTGATCCCCCAGGCCAGGATCCCGGCCGCGAGTACCGAGGTGGTGGCGTGGCCGGAGGGGAAGGCGTAGCCGGAGGCGGGGCCGGCCCAGTCGACGGCCGGCGGCCGGGGGCGGGCGAGCAGGTCCATCAGGCCGTAACGGATCGCCTGGCCGGCGGCGAGGACGAGGACGGCGCAGCCCACCGCGCGCAGCCGGCCGCGCGCATCCCGGCCGGCCAGCAGCCCGGCGAGCACCGCCAGGAGATAGGGGACGGCGCCGGTGCCGGTGGCGGTCAGCACCCGGGCGAGGGAGCGCAGTGGCTGTCCGTGGTGGGCGGCGGACCAGTGGACGGCGGCCCGTTCGGGGGCGAGCGGGACGCCGTGGCGCACGGACACGGTGACGGCCGCGGCGGTGAAGAGCGCCGCGCAGACCGCGGCGACGGTGAGCGGCGGGCGGACGGCGGGGCCGGGACGCGGGCCGGGGCCGCGCCGTGCGGTCTGCGGTTCCGGCCCCGGCGGCGGCCCGGACGCGGTCACCGGGCGGCCACCAGGGGACGCAGCCGGGAGGCGCGGATCCGCTCGACGGTGGGGCCGGCGCGGCGGGCGAGCGGGGTGGCGAGCCAGGCGACGAGGGCGCCGACGAGCAGGCCGACGACGACGTCGTGCGGGTAGTGCGCGCCGACCCAGACGCGCGAGGCCGCCATCAGCAGCGCGGCCGGCACCGCGATCCGGCCCAGTTGCCGGTCGCCCAGCAGCAGGGCGACGGCGGCGGCCGCCGCGATGGCGGAGTGGTTGCTGGGGAACGACCAGTCGCCGGGGCCGGGACAGGCCTCGACGGTGACGGTGTGCAGCGTCCGACAGGGCCGCTGTTCGTCGAAGACCGACTTGACCAGGTCGTTGACGGCGTAGGCGAGGACCACCACGACGGGGGCGGCCAGTGCCCCCGCCATCGCGCCGGGGGCACCGTGGCGCGCCCGCCACCATGCGATCAGCATCAGGACGGCGAAGAGGCCGAGGCCGTAGTCGGTCCCGTAGGAGACGAGGGTGTTCAGGCCGTGCGGGGCGTGCTGCGCCAGGCCGGTGATCCGGGTGTACAGGCCGCCGTCTATGGAGGCGCCGCCAAAGGCGAGGTGGTTCACGGGTTCTCCTGGGCGGTGGTGCGTACAGCGCGGTGGGGCGTGGGGAGCGGGGG